>CAZSVJ010000019.1:0-24771 GCA_964610185.1 uncultured Occallatibacter sp.
GCATGGGTTCGTACCGGCGACCTGATGCGCAGGGACATACAGGGATTCTTCTACTTCGTCGATCGCGTCGGCGACACGTTTCGCCGCAAGGGAGAAAACGTTGCCGCCAGCGAGGTTGCGGCGGCCATCTGCGCTTTCCCAGGAATCGAGCACGCCAATGTCTACGGCGTGGCGGTGCCCGGCATGGAAGGCCGCGTGGGAATGGCAGCCGTGGTGGCCAGCGGCGAGCTGGATTTGACCCGGTTCCGCGAGCATCTGGGCAGCTCTCTTCCAGCCTATGCGCGCCCGGTGTTTCTTCGCATTCGCAAGCAGATCGATTTGACCGGGACGTTCAAGTACTCGAAAACGGAATTGATTCGGCAAGCCTACGATCCTGAAGCGTGCAACGATGCGCTCTATTTCGATAACGATGAGTCAGAAGCCTTCGTTCCGCTTGACAATGAGTTATACCGGCGAATTCACGACGGCGCGATTCGTTTGTAAGTTCGATCATTGACGCGGCAACAAGCGAACTGAGTTACTGAAGAGACACGAGAAGAATACCCAGATGCACATCGATCAAATTCGGGCTGAATTCGCGAAGCTGGAGGCGGAGATCGCCGACGGCCCCATCGTTCCGCATGTGACGGTGGACGAGATTCGCGCACACCTCGAGTCGCATTATGCCTTCAAACAGACCATGCCGCTGGAAGATGTGGTCGACGATGTGGAAGCGATGCTGCGGAAGTGGCAGGTGCAGGTTACCCACCCGCGCTATTTCGGCCTGTACAACCCCAGCGTTACGCTGGCTGGAGTAGTTGCGGATGCGCTGGTTGCCATGTTCAATTCGCAGTTGGCCAACTGGCGCACTTCCCCCGCGGCAAACGAAATTGAGCGCCACACGCTGAGCTGGCTGGCCGGAAAATTCGGTCTGCCGGAAGAATCGATTGCGACGTTTACAAGCGGCGGCATGGAAGCAAATCTATCGGCGGTGGTGGTCGCATTGACTCACTCGTTCCCTCAATACGGCGAACACGGCCTGCGTTGCCTCGCCGGTGAGCCCGCGATTTATCTCACTGAGGAAGCACATCACGGCTTCAACAAGATTGCGCACATGGTGGGGTTGGGACGGAGGAATTTGCGCGTAATCGGAACGGACAGCGGCCTGAAGATGAATGTCGAAGAACTGAAAACCTGCGTGGCTGAGGATCGCGTGAAAGGGCTGCTGCCTTTCATGGTAATCGGCAGCGCAGGCACGACAGCGGCAGGCGTGATCGATCCTTTGGCGGAGATCGGCAGCTTCTGCAATAAGGCGGGACTTTGGTTCCATGCCGACGCGGCCTGGGGCGGCGCTGCTGTCGTATCGCCGAGCCTGCGAAATTATCTGGCAGGCATCGAGTTGGCCGACTCCATCACCTGCGACGCGCATAAGTGGCTGTCGGTTCCCATGGGCGCCGGAATGTTTTTCTGCAAGCATCGCGATAGCGTGGCCCAGGCTTTCCGGTCCGATGTTACTTATATGCCGGGCAAAACCGCCGGACAAATCGGCGACGCCGCCGTGACCTTCGATCCGCTGACTCACTCCGCGCAGTGGTCACGCCGCTTTATCGGGCTCAAGCTTTTCATGTCGCTTGCCGAACGCGGAGAAGCAGGATACGCCGCAATGATCGAGCATCAGGCGCGGATAGGGGATCTGCTTCGTGAGTTGCTCATAGCAAGTGGCTGGCGCATCGTCAACTCCACTCCGCTGCCGGTGATTTGCTTTACGCGCGATGGTCTGGCCCCGACCGCATTGCTTGCGGCCATGCGAGAGCGTCAGATTGCGTGGATGTCCGAGGCAAATCTGGTCGGCGTTCCGGTGATGCGAGCGTGCATCACGAGTTTCAGAACAACCGAGAACGATATTGAGCAAGTCGTGGACGAGATGAATCGATTAGTAGACGATTGGTCGCATCGCAAGACGGCGTGAACGAATTTGAAGGATGGATGGATCTATGAAGCCGGAGACGATGGCAATACACAGCGGCTATGAGGTGGACCCGACCACAAAGGCCGTGGCTGTGCCCATCTATCAAACCGTCGCCTACGCATTCGACAGCGCAGACCATGCCGCCGCGCTCTTTAACCTTGAGGCGGAAGGCTTTCGTTACACGCGCATTCAGAATCCCACCACTGCGGTGCTCGAACGCCGCGTCGCCGCGCTCGAAGGCGGGCTCGAGGCCATGTGCGTAAGCAGCGGTCAGGCCGCGGTCAACTACGCCATTTTGAATGTCGCGCAGTTGGGCTCGAACATCGTCTCTGTCCCGCAACTCTACGGCACCACGCACACGCTCTTCGCGCACATTCTGCCCAGCCAGGGAGTTACCGTTCGCTTTGCGGAGAACGACAGCCCGGCAACCATCGTCAGCCTGATCGACGAGCAGACACGCGCCGTTTTTTGCGAGAGTGTAGGAAATCCCGCGGGAAACATCTGCGACATCGAGGGGCTGGCGCGCGTGGCCCACGAGCATGGAGTGCCGCTCATCGTCGATAACACGGTTGCCTCGCCCATTTTGCTGCGGCCCATCGACTTTGGCGCGGACATCGTGGTGCACTCACTCACGAAATTCATGGGCGGCCACGGCACTACGCTCGGTGGCGCAATCGTCGATAGCGGCAACTTCGATTGGAAGGCGCAACCTGCGCGCTTTGCGGTATTCACGCAGCCCGACGCTTCTTATCATGGCCTGGTCTACACCGAGCACTTCGGCAGGGCCGCGTATATCGCGCGTTGCCGCAGCGTTTATCTGCGCACGGGCGGCGCTGTTCTGTCGCCGCTCAGCGCATTCCTGCTGTTGCAGGGAATCGAGACGGTGGCGCTACGCGTCGGGCGGCATGTTGAGAACGCCAGAAAAGCGGCCGAGTTTTTGCGCGCCGATCTTAGGGTCGAGTGGGTTAAGTATGCTGGATTTTCGGACAGCCCCTATCATGCCCTGGCGCAGAAGTATCTGGCCGGCCGCGCCTGCTCGCTCGTGTCCGTCGGCATCAAGGGTGGCTACGCGGCAGCGGTCAGATTCCACGATGCATTGAATCTTTTCACACGGCTTGTCAACCTTGGCGACGCAAAATCGTTGGTATGTCATCCGGCCTCGACCACGCATCGCCAAATGTCCGCGGAGGAACAGCGCGGCGCAGGCGTGCTTCCGGAGATGATTCGCCTCAGCATTGGGATCGAGCACATCGAAGACATTCTTGAAGATCTCGATCAGGCTCTCGATGCCGCTGTGGCGTCCGATGAATAGGCATCCAGCGAGAGCTGACGCTTGCAGAAAGGAGGCACCGATGCCCGTGTTCGTGGAGACAAGCCGCAACCGCGACAGATTTGCGCCAGGTCCGCATCGCAATGGCACGGTGCGGTTTCCTGCGCGCGAGGGGTTGACCATCGGGCTCATCAATAACATGGGCGATGCGGCTTTCAGAGCCACGGAGCGCCAGTTCATCTCTCTTCTCGAAGCAGCGTCGGACGTTATTCCTATTCGCCTCAAGCTTTACACTTTGCCTGGCGTGCCGCGTGCGGGAGCTTGCCTGCATTACGCGGAAAGATGTTACTCCAGCGTCGATACGATTGGTCGCGCACACCTGGACGGACTGATCGTGACAGGCAGAGAGCCGATAGCGGCGGACCTGCGGGATGAGCCTTATTGGGACAGTTTCACCAAAGTTATCGAATGGGCGCGCGAGCATACTTACTCGACAATTTGGTCTTGCCTCGCGGCCCACGCCGCCATTCTGCACATGGACGGCATTGGCCGCTGCAAGAGCGAGGGAAAACATTTTGGCGTTTTTGAATGCACGCGCGTAGCCGGCCATCCGCTGATGACAGGCGTGCCGCGTAGTTTTCCTGTTTCCCACTCCCGTTGGAACGGAGTCCCGGAAGAAGAGTTGATCGCAGGCGGCTACACTGTGCTTTCGCGCACCGGCGGTAGGGACGTCGACGCATTTGTCAAACAGTTGAATAGCCTTTTTGTATTTTTCCAGGGCCATCCGGAATATGAGGGGGACACCTTGCTGCGCGAATACCGCAGGGATGTTAGCAGGTATCTCAGAAGCGAGTCGGAAGGTTATCCCTCGGTACCCAGCGGTTATTTCGACCAGGCTACGGCGGACGCTTTGAACGCGCTGCGAGAGAAAGCTATGGCCGCCCGCGGCAAGGAATTGCACGCCGGCATTGCGGCTGTGTTGAATAAGCCGGAGATCGAAAACACCTGGCGTTTGACGGCGGCTCTCATCTATAGAAACTGGCTGGAGTATATTCGCGCGCGCAAGCAATCAGCGCAGGTTGATCGTGGCGCAGGTTTTTCCGTTGCCGCAGCCCAGTAAAGTTAGCTCAGGGGTATTCTAACTAGTGTCCTGAGTCTGATGTTCCTTTTGAAAATCGCGAAAGGACAATGCAGATCCCCGCCACGGCGGGCAGGCTTTCGGCTCACCACCCCAAACTGAAGAGCGTTTGGGGCTCCTTTCGCTCAGGATGACAGCTCATTTTATGTCATGGATTTTAGACTCAGGACACTAGATTATTTTTCGCTTTCGGGTTGAAGCGGCGGTTGCTAGATTCACTAACATGCGCTTTGCTTTTAACCGCGCTCAGCGAAAGATGCGCTTGCTGCCGCTTATAGCCGCCACGTATTTCATGGTTTCAGGCGGACCGTATGGCATTGAGGACATTCTCGGCGGCGCTGGATTCCTGAAGGCCATCGTGATTCTGCTGGTGTTGCCCTTTCTGTGGAGCCTGCCCACGGCGCTGATGATCGGCGAACTGGCCAGCGCCATCCCTGCCGAAGGCGGCTTTTACATCTGGGTACGGCGCGCGCTGGGGCCCTTCTGGGGTTATCAGGAAGCGTGGCTCTCGCTCTCGGCCAGTGTCTTCGACATGGCGCTCTATCCCTCAATCTTTGTTTTCTACCTGGGCAAGCTCAATCCGGCGCTAACGGAAAATTGGCACGGCTATGCCTGGTCGCTTGCGGTGGTTGTGCTCTGCTGCGCATGGAACCTGCGCGGCGCGAGCGCAGTAGGCGAGGATTCGGTTGGCTTGTTCACGCTGCTGCTCGCGCCATTCGTGGTCTTCGTGATTCTCGGCCTATGGCGCGGCTTCACGCTTCATCCCCACATCCAGTGGAACCACCCCGGCTCCGGCGCGAGCGCTGGTCTCTCGACAGCGATTCTTGTAGCCATGTGGAATTACATGGGCTGGGACAACGCATCCACCGTGGCCCAGGAAGTTGAAAACCCGCAGCGCAACTATCCGCGCGCCATGATTTTTGCCGCAATTCTGACGGCCGTCACCTACATCCTGCCGCTGCTGACAATGGCTCTGGCCGGTATTTCCGCGGATAGCTTCTCGACCGGCGACTGGGCGGATGCGGCCAGAACGCTTGGAGGAAACGGACTCGTAGGCGTCGGGCTAGGCTTGGCCGTGGTCGCCGGCGGTTGCCTCTCGGGCGTTGGCATGTTCAACGCACTGATGATGAGTTATGTGCGCCTACCCATGGCCATGGCAGAGGACGGTATGTTGCCGCGCGTGGTTGCCCGGCGCAATCGCCGGCAAGTGCCGTGGGTGAGCGTTCTGCTTTGCGGGCTGGCCTGGGCGCTTGCGCTAAAGCTGCCCTTTGAACGGCTCATCTCAATCGATCTAATTCTCTATGGCACCAGTCTGCTACTCGAGTTTGTGGCCCTGGTTGTCCTGCGTATCCACGAGCCAGGGCTGGCGCGTCCATTCAAGGCGGGCAACATGGCAGTTGCAATCTTGCTGGGAGCGGGTCCAGCCGCATTGATCGCCTATGCGCTCTATGTCTCGCGCGGCGAGACAGTCTTCGGCACAACGTCGGCGCTGCTTTTTTCAGTCGCGGTTGGATTGCTCGGCCCGGCGCTTTACTTCGCTACGGCCGTCCCACTGGCGCGGCGCAGGCAGTCTGCTTCGTCGCAGGAATAAGAGAGATCCATGCGCTTTAATCTCCACTGAGCAGGCCGGCCGCTACTTGGCCGCCTTGGCCTTCTTGGTTTTGCCGTCAAGAAACTGCTTGGCTGAGATGACCACACGGTCGCGGGCATACGACGCGTCGCGCCAGCCCTTGATCTCCACTCGCTTGCCTTCCAGATCCTTATAGATTGAGAAGAAATGGGTGATTTCCTTCAGCATGTGCGGATAAATATCGGTGTAGTTCCAAACATTTGTGTAACGGGGATTGTTCTTGCCCACCGCCAGCACCTTCTCGTCCAGCACGCCCTGGTCCATCATCTCCAGCAATCCGATGGGACGCACCTCCTGCACGCAGCCAGGAAAACTCGGCCCTGGCACCAGCACCAGCACGTCAAGCGGGTCGCCGTCGTCGCTCAGCGTGGATGGAATAAAGCCGTAATCCCCCGGGTAGTGCACCGGGGAATGAAGGTTGCGGTCTAGCTTGAAGACATGCAACTCCTTGTCGTATTCAAACTTCTGCGTTCCGTCCAGCGGGATTTCAATGACCACGCGAAAGACTTCGGGTGAGCGATCGCCGATCGGCAATTCCAGATAGTTAATCATGGCTTATTATTTCTCCTTCGGGGTTGGGGGAGATGAGTTCCGCGCGAAAGGTTGTGGCGGAATCCTTGGAAAAAACAACCGCCGGAACTACTATAATCAAGGATGATGAAGGCACATGTCTATGTCACGCCCAAGACATCGGTCCTGGATCCCCAGGGTCAAACCATCCAGAACGCCTTGCGCAAGATTGGATTTGCCGATGTTACGGCCGTGCGCCAGGGCAAGTATTTTGCGCTTTCTCTCGCCGACGGCCTCAGCGCCGAAGCCGCGCGCACGCAGGTCGAGCGCATCGCCCGCGAGGTGCTAACTAACCCTGTGATCGAAGAATTTACATATCGCATAGAGGAATAGAACGCCCTGATGGATACTGCCGGGCGCCCCATCCATGACAACAGCCTCACCGTGGTCATTGGTAGGATTCCACGCATCGACACCAGATGCAGCAATCTACCGAATATTCGCTCAGCGCAGTTTCGTCAGATGGCGCAGAATAGACGAATGAACGTAAACGTCAACCTCGACGAAGATGTCCATCAGCTTGCATCGATCTATGCGAGCGCGAAGGGTCTAACGCTCGGTGCTGCCATGGGCGAGTTGATTCGGAAGGCGGAGGCGACGCCGTCCCCCGCTCCGGATATTCGACGTTCTCCCAGTGGTCTGCCATGTTTTCCGCCCACCGGCAGGGTGCTCACTTCGAAGATGGTCAAAGATGCCGAGAGCGAATTCAACTGAAACCCGCTGCCCCACCTTCGCGTCATATCCCCCTACTAGCCAGTTCGCATAAAATCGTTCTATGTGCGGCATCGTCGGTTACGTCGGTCCTAAGAAGGTCGTTCCTGTCATCATCGAGGGGCTTCGGCGTCTCGAATACCGCGGCTACGACTCGGCTGGCATCGCCGTGGGCAGCCCCGCTCGCGCCGCGCTTGCCTCGCCCACGCTGGAGCTTCGCCGTGCTTCCGGCAAGCTCGCCAACCTGGAAGAGGTTTTGCGCGAGCATCCGCTTGATGGCACCTACGGCATCGGCCACACGCGCTGGGCCACGCACGGGCGGCCAACCGAAGAGAACGCCCACCCGCATCGCGACTGCTCGGGCCGCATCGTTGTCGTCCACAACGGCATTGTCGAGAATTATCTTGAGTTGAAGCGGGAACTCATTACTCAGGGTCACCAGTTCATTACCGAGACCGACACCGAGATCATCGCCCATCTCATCGAGCAGGTTCAGAAAGACGCTGAAGCCGCCAGCGCGCCGATTCTGCTTGAAACAGCCGTTCGCCATGCGGTGAAGCGCCTCACCGGAGCCTTTGCTCTGGGCGTGCTGTCGGCATCTGAGCCGGACAAGATCGTGGTTGCGCGTTTCGGTCCGCCGGTCGTCATCGGCGTAGGCAAAGGGGAGTCCTTCGTCGCCTCCGATGTGCCCGGAATTCTCCACCACACGCGCGACATCTACTTTTTGGCCGACGGCGACATGGCCATTCTCACCTTGGCCGGCGTTGAGTTGACCGACTTCGATGGAAACCCAGTCAAACGCAAAATCACGCGCATTCTTTGGGACCCGATTCAGGCGGAAAAGGGCGGCTACAAGCACTTCATGCTCAAAGAAATCTGGGAGCAGCCGCGAGCCGTCACAGACACTACGCTAGGCCGCGTTTCACTCGACTCCGGCAAGGTCTTCCTGGGCGAGATGAAGATTTCCGACCATGAGCTGGCCGCCGCCAAGAGCATTACCATCGCCGCCTGCGGCACCAGTTGGCATTCCGCGCTCACCGGCAAATACATGATCGAGCGGCTGGCTCGCCTGCCTGTGGACGTGGACTACGCCAGCGAATACCGCTATCGCGACCCGATTGCGGGCCCCGATACGCTTGGCCTGCTCATCACTCAATCCGGCGAGACCGCAGACACCCTTGCCGCGCAGCGCGAGATGATCGCGCTCGGCTCAAAGACCGTGGCCATCTGCAATGTGGTTGACGCCATGGTGGCTCGCGAAGCGCATGGAGCAATCTACACGCACGCCGGCCCGGAGATCGGCGTCGCATCCACCAAGGCCTTTACTGCGCAACTGACTGCATTGTTTTTGCTCGCGCTCAAGCTCGGCCAACTGCGCGGCAAGCTTGACGCGGCCCAGTCCGTCGCGCTCATCGAAGAGCTGAGCCGCATCCCCGTCAAGATTGAAGAGGTGCTGCGCCAGCGAACCGCCCAGTGCGAACAGCTTGCCAAGGAGTTTTCAACCGCTCGCGACTTTCTTTATCTTGGCCGCGGCATCCACTTCCCCATCGCGCTCGAGGGCGCGTTGAAGCTGAAGGAAATCTCCTACATTCACGCCGAGGGCTATCCCGCGGGCGAGATGAAGCACGGCCCCAACGCGCTGATCGACGAGACCCTGCCTGTGGTGGTGCTGGTCACGAGGGACGAATCCGACCCCGCGTCAAAGCTGCGCTACGAAAAGACCATCTCCAACATCCAAGAGGTCACCGCCCGCTCCGGCCGCGTTATCGCAATTGCCACCGAGGGCGACGCGACGATTGGCGAGTTGGTCGAGCACGTCATCCACGTCCCGCCAGCCATCGAGCTGCTTTCGCCGCTCATTGAGATTGTGCCGCTGCAACTGCTGGCCTACTACATCGCCGTCCGCCGCGGCTGCGACGTCGACCAACCCAGAAACCTGGCAAAATCGGTGACTGTGGAGTAGCGGGATTCGCTTCATGATTCACAATCGCGCTATAATTCACAAGCTCCTCAATGCACTTGCTCTGGTGCAGTATGTTCAGGTGGTGATCTGCAATCGACATGGCGACTAAGCGTACAAAGCCCTTACTGACATTGAGGATTCAAGGTCCAGGAATCCGGCGAGGGGCTATCTCCGTCCCTGATCTGATCCGCATCTGCCAAGCGACACAGAATGCTGTCAATCGACAGGCTGAGGCTATGCAGGGTGGACTATCGCTTCGCCCAGGCCCGAAGTCCTCTTTCGTGTATAAGGAATGCACACTTGAACTCACAGGAATTAAGAAAGGCAGCACGGTCTTGCCGTTCGGACTGGCGAAGCCCCAGCAGCCGCTTCCTATTCCTGAAATGGCGACATTCGGACGCGATGTCGTTTGGCAAGTCGCAACAGCGGTGAAGAGTCTCGGTTCTCGCAGATCGCCAAAGAACGGCGACTTTGAACCGGGCTTGCTCGACAGTTTGCGCGACATGGGTGAGGTTTTGAACAAGGACGTCACCAAGATCGAATGGATTGTACCCGGCAGCGGTAGACGTTCAATCAAGGCGATCTTTGACAAGCGAGTCCGTGAAAGGGTTTCAGAACGAATCAAGTCGCCTTCCACCCGATTGCATAGCGTTGAGGGTGTGCTGGAAATGGCGGACTTCAAAGAGCAAGACCATAAATGCCGGATTCATCCACTTGTCGGACAACCCATCGTTTGCACATTTACGCCGCAGCAGGAGCAGAGAGTCTATGAAGCTCTGCGTAAGCCCGTCAAGATCGAAGGCACCGCAATAATCAATCCCCACAGCGGAAGAGTTGAATCGGTTGCCATCAGTGAGATTGGTGTAACTGAGCACTTGTTGATCGGAGCCAAGGAGTTCTATTCAGGAAGGTCGCTTGAGCAACTTGCTGAAGCTCAGGGGGTAGCGCCCCTGAGCAATCCCAGAGTTCTGGTCGGAGGTTGGCCTGAGGGTGAAAATCTGGACGAATTTCTGGAGGACATCTACTCAAGCCGAGGAGCCTAACCGCAACCATGGACGCTGTCCTGTTGGACACTGACGTTTTCTCATACTTGATGAGGCCCAAAGATACACGAGGAGATGCGTATCGGCCCCACGTGAAGGGGAAGACTGTCGCTGTCAGCTTCGTCACCGTCGGGGAGCTTTTCTACGGTGCGGAAAAGCGAGGATGGTCGGCCAAGACTATTTCGTATTTGCAGGAGAAGTTAAAGGCCGTTGTGATTGTTCCTTACGATGAGGAGCTTTGTCACACATACGCTCGTATCCGAGCGTCACTGCCTGTGGGCGTCGTGGTCGCAGCAAATGACCTCTGGATTGCGGCCTCTGCGATCAGGCATTCCATCCCGCTGGTCAGCAACAACCGCAAGCATTTCGAACAAATCCCCGGCCTGCAACTGATCAGCGAGTCGCCCTCCAAGACCGCTCCAATAGCGACACCAGGTGACCTGTTCAAGCCCCCGGTACCTGGCTCGTCGGTTGAGTAGGAGAAAGCGTGATGCCAACATCGGCAAAGCCCTTCACGCCCGACCCGCAAACTCCCGCGTCTCCGTAAACACCCTCACTTTTTCGCCTACCTGAATGAAGAGCGGAACCTTGATCTCCAGGCCCGTCTCCAGCCTTGCCAGCTTGGTCACGTTGCCCGATGTATCACCGCGCGCGCCACCCTCGGTATAAGTAACTTCGAGCTCGACCTTCTCCGGCAACTGCAAGCCGATGGGGTTCCCATTGAATTTGTGGAGCTGGATCAGCGCGCCCTCGATCAGAAAATCCAGTGCATCGCCGACCATTCCGCTGGTCAGCGTATGAGTATCGAAGCTCTCCTGATCCAGAAAATACGATCCCTCGCCATCGCTGTAGAGATACGATGCCTCGACCATCTCCAGGTCCGGCTCCTTGAACCTTTCCCCTGCCTTGAATGTTTTGTCGAAGACGGCGCGCGTGAGCAAGTTGCGCATCTTCAGGCGTACCAGCGTCTGGCCGCCGCGGGCCGTGGGGGTTGAAACTTCGGCGTCAAGGCAGTAGTAAGGAGTGTTCTCAAATTCAAAAACCATCTTCCGCTTTACGGTTATCGCTTCAATCAATGCGGCCATGAATCCCTCGAATGCAAATGCAAAAGCCAAAAATCTTGTGATTTCCTCATCCGGCTCCCTGTCAATTATAGAGTGGGAGCGCTGGCGCCAGAATGGGCTGCGCTGAGGCTCCGAACAGAAAAGCCAGCGCCGGGACTTGCCACTTCCGCCCTCCACTGGAGATACTCGCTACAGGCCCGTGCGGGCTTAATCCGATTCTTCAGCGAGAGTTCCCTTGGCACGTGAAACGTACACGGCGCGTCTTGAAAGAAAAGTCTGCATCTCTGAAGCGGCCCAGTGTTACCACTTCGAGTTCGTCCTCGACGGGCTGGAGAGCTTCCATTTTGCCGCTGGCCAGTTTGTCTCGGCCGTAGCCCGGGACGCGAACGGCAAAATGCAGACCCGCGCCTACTCGATCGCCTCGGCGGCCAACGGCAACCGCTTCGACCTGTGCGTGAACCGTGTGGAGCAAGGTTTCTTTTCCAACCACCTGGCCGATCTTCCTGACCTGCCCATCGGCGCCGAAATCCAGGTACACGGGCCGCACGGGCACTTCATTCTGCATGAGCCGATCACCGATTCGATTTTGGTGGCGACAGGCACAGGCGTGGCGCCGATGCGCGGCTATTTGCAGTGGCTGTTTCCAGCCAGTGGCGAGGATCGCAGCAACGGTAAGGAGATTTGGCTGGTTTACGGCACCCGTTACGAGACCGATATTTATTATCACGAAGAATTCGAAGCGCTCGCCCTGCGCAAGCCGAACTTCCACTACCTACCCACGCTGAGCCGCGCGCAAGAGAGCTGGACCGGCCTGCGCGGCCACGTGCAGGTCCACATTTCGCGGATCGTGGAAGAGCGCGCCGCCCGCCTTGGCTTGTCCCTGCCGCTTGCCGCGCCCGACCCCGCAACCCCGGCCGCGGAGCTGAGCTTCGACATCTACGCCTATATCTGCGGCCTGAACTTCATGGTCTCCGGCGTGCGCGAACTGCTGGCGGGATACGGCTGGCATAAGAAGCAGATCGTCTTCGAGCGATACGACTAAAAGCTCGTCGGTTTCCATGACGAAACGCTCCGGTTTACGTCTGAAAAAAGAGCTTTCCATGAACTCTCCACCGGCAGAGCCGCGCACAACTGGATTGGCTTTCGCGCTGGGCCTCATCCTGGCGATCTACGCCGGTGTCCGAATTGTGGAATCATTTCCCAACCACATCGCGCAGTCAGTTGTAGTTGCAGTCGATGTTCTTTCTGCGCTGGCATTCGCCGTGGTGCACGGCGCGCTCCACTATCGCGTGCGCGGCATTCTCGTCTTTGCCGGCATTTGCATAGTGGTCGGCAATATAAGCGAGAACCTGAGCGTATCCACAGGATTTCCCTTCGGCCACTATTACTTTGAAGAGCTGATGGGGCCCAAACTATTTCATGTGCCCGTGCTGCTCGGGCTCGCATACATCGGCATGGCCTATGTTTCCTGGACGCTGGCCCGATTGATTGTCGGCGCCCCTCGAATGCCTGTTGCCGGCGCGAGGATTGTTACGGTGCCGCTGGTCGCCAGCTTCATCATGGTCGCGTGGGACCTGGCGCAGGACCCCGTTTGGGGAACGGTCCTGCATGGCTGGGCTTGGCTTGACGGCGGTCCCTGGTTCGGCGTGCCCATCTCGAACTATTTTGGCTGGTATGGCAACGTCTTCACCATCTATCTGCTGTTCGCGCTGTATTTGCGCGCCCGGCCGTCGCCCGCAGTTCCCGCGCACCAGGCAAGCTGGAATGCGGCGGTTCTGTTCTATGCTCTTTGCGCAGCGGGCAACGTGCTCCAGGCACTTCATCACACTGTCCCCGAGGTGGTCACAGATCCAGCGGGAAAACAATGGCGAGTTGCGGACATCACTGGCGCCTCGGCACTGATCTCGATTTTCGTGATGGGCGCGTTCGCCGCCATCGCCTGGATCAGGCTGGCAGAACAGCAGAAATCCGCTACAGATTGAACAGCTCGCGCAGCCGCTTGGTCTGTGCGCGGCTCACTGGGATCTCCGTCTGCCGTTTGTCGTTCATGCGCAACTGGTAGCTGGACTTGAACCACGGCACCACCTCGCGAATGTGGTTGATGTTCACCACAAATCCGCGATGAGCCCGCCAGAACTGAGCTGCGTCAAGCAATTCCAGCAACTCCTCGAGCGTGCGGCATTTGGATTGGCCCTCAAAGGTCTGCGTCACCACGCGAATCACTCCCTCATCGATGGCCGCATAGCAGATATCGGCCTGATCCACCAAGAGCAGACGGCTCTGCGCCTGGACGATCAGTTTCGCCGGCTGAGGGGTTCGCGATGTGCCGTTTGGCCGGTTGAGCAGGCGCAACAGCGCGTCAAGCTGAGTCTCCACCTGAGACTCAGTTGGCTGATTTGTGCCGCCAGCATTGCCCCCGGCCATTCGGCTGCGCACCCGCTCCAAGGCCTGCTCGACGCGCGTGCGATCGAAGGGCTTCAGCAGATAATCGACCGCGTTTACGTCGAAGGCGCGTACGGCGTATTGATCGTAGGCCGTGGCAAAGACGATCTGGGGCAGCGGCTCAGCCTCCTGCCCCGGTTCCTTGCCCGCCCGCGTCCTGGCCCGATCCATCAGCCGTTGAATCACGGCAAAGCCGTCCAGGCCGGGCATCTGCACATCGAGAAAAACAAGATCGGGATGGTGCTCCTCGATCAGGTCAACGGCCTCGATGCCGTTGGTGCCCTGCGCCACAACCTTGACGCCGCCCACTTGGTCAAGCAGGTACTTGAGCTCGTCGCGGGCAAGTTGTTCGTCGTCGATAATGAGCGCGGAGATAGACATTCAGGCCAGAAGCTCGATTGTAGGAAGAGAAGGCCGCGCGGTCAATTCCAGTATTCAATCGGCCATTACCCGCAACCGCGCCGGCATGTGATCTTTGGCCAGTTCATGGCCGCAGCGGGTGCAAAACTGGTCGGTGGCGCGTACCGTGCGGTAGCAGTTGCCGCAGGCGGCGGTCAGACGGTAATCGCACTGCGGGCAAAAGTGAAAGTCGCTCTGCACATGCGTAGAACAGGCCGGGCACCGCGACACCTCAGGCTGGCGAAGCAGGAAGTAAAGCACCGCGCCGATTCCGCCCGGCATCACAAAGCAAATTAAAATCCAGAACCGCGAACTCATCGCCCGGCGCGGGGCATCCCGGCTGACGTAGCCCACCATCAGGAAGTAAAGCGCCACCAGCACGCCACCGGAAAGACTGAAGTAGATATGAAAACCGAGCGGTGGCGGATGGTGCTGTTGTTGCGGTAAGACCAGCCAGAAATAGTACTCCAACAGCGCAAACGCGGCGATGGCCAAAACGATCGACCATGCCGGAATCATCCGTGCGTCTTCGTTGGCGGCAATGGATTGTGGATCGCGCATAAGGCAATCCCTCCCTCGGAGGGCATATCAAGAGAATAAGGTCAGCTTAATCTCTATCTAGATGGACGGCAAAGCAATTCCGGAAGTTGCGCGCCTCCCGGTTGTCCTGCATTCTTTGTGTGGAAGGTCTTAAATTAGGACCGGCGGCGAAGCCATCCGGCAAGCAGCGCGCAGGCAAGAACAGCCGCGCTCAGGAAGAAGATTCCCAGGCTCAACTGACCCGTCAGCCCGGTCAGCCGCTCCTCTTCAATCAAGGTTTCGCCAGCCCACCAGACCAGCGGCCCCAGCACCAGCAGAATGACCAGCGCGGCTGCCAAAGCCACTGACCGGATGCGCCTGCGCCCGGCCTTCTGCTCTTGCATCACGCCCAGCGAAGCGTTCACAACGCGGCAGGTGCGATGAGCCACATCGCAGTCCCGGTCGGCTTGCTTGCCGGCAAGCGCCGAAAGCAGTTCGCGGTCAGCGTCCTGCCCGGTACTTCGATCGCCAGCCGCGTCGCCCACCAGAGTCACCAAATTCACGCCGCTCCCTGCAAATGAGGATGGCCGCGTTCCAGCTTTGGCTTAAGGGCGGCCATGCCCCGATATAGCCGTGATTTTACAGTAGAAAGCGGCGCTCGTGTTACTTTCGCGATCTCTTCGAGCGACATCTCTTCGTGAAACCGCAGCACCAGCACCTCGCGGTGCAGCGCATCCACTTGAAGCAATGCCCCGGCGATCCGTTCCCGGTCTTCCAGGCTTGAAAAGCGGTCGAAGGGGGTCGCCTCGACGGCGGCAACCTCAAAGCTCATGGGCCGGTCGTCTTCGCTTCCGCCTTCAAACAGCTCGTCCAGGCTGGCCATGGTGCGCTTGCGCCGCATGTCGATCACCAGGTTGCGGGCGATGGTAAACAGCCAGGTGTCAAACCGCGCCTGTCCGTTGAATTGCGCGCCGCGGACCAGCACCCGCATCCATACCTCTTGGAAAAGGTCCTCGGCCATATCGCGGTTGCTCGTCAAATAGAGAAGATAGCGCATCAGGCGGTGCTGGTAGCGGACGATCAACTCATCCAGCAGGCCCGCGTCCTGGCGTTTGAGCCCGGCGGAGACGGCAAGGCTCTCTTGCCGGACCTGGTCCTGATCTGTGGCGGCGGAAGCTTGCGCGAGGAAGGGGCGAATTAACGCGGCTGTACTCATATCACTCAATTAGACGCCACCGGCGCGCTGCGTGTCGTCTGGAATAAAGTTTCAAATTGTAAAGAATTGTTAAGCTACCCGCAGCGCCCGATGGACGGGAGACCAGTTCCCTGGGACAGCCCATCATCATGGCCGGTGATTTTTTATGAACCACGACACTCGGAGCACTTCCTCCTACCCGAGCGGCGGCACCAAGGTAAATTCAATTTTTGAGCAATCGGGCGTGCCCCACCCATCGCGCAGTTTGCGATGGGTGGGACAGCATAACGCCCCAGCACAGAGCCTGCGAGGATGAAAAAACGGAGCCGGAAGATGAAGACTGACCATTACACCTATCGCGTTACCTGGTCGGTGGAAGATGGAGAACACGCCGGCCTTTGCGTCGAATTCCCGTCTTTTTCCTGGCTGGCCCCCACTCCCGAAGCCGCTCTGGCCGGAATTCGCAAAGTGGTGCGCGACGTTGTTCGCGATATGAAAGCTTCAGGCGAGCCGATTCCAACCCCATTGGCCGAGAAGCACTACAGTGGAGCATTTCGCGTGCGCATCCCGCCTCAGGTACATCGTTCGCTGGCCTTGCAAGCCGCCGAGCAAGGCGTAAGCCTGAACCGGCTAGCCAGCGCAAAGCTGTCGTCGTAAGCGGGTGTTGCAAATTAGAGGTAGGCCGCGCTAATTACACTATCCCTCATGGAAGTTCTCTACGGGCTGCATCCGGTCGAGGAGGCGCTCAAGGCCGGCAGACGGCGCTTCGACCACGTGCAGGTAGCTCAGGAACGCAACGATGCGCGCCTCGAAAAGTTGGTAGCCCTGTGCCGCCAGGCAGGCGTGCGCGTCCGTCAGGAATCGCGCGAGCAGTTGACGCTGCTGGCCCAGACCCCAGCGCATCAAGGTGTCGTGGCTCTGGTTCGCCCCCAAGAGTCGCTGGCCATTGAGGACCTCTTCACCGCCGGCCCGGCCGCATCGGGAACAGGCGCCGCCCGCCTGCTTTTGGCGCTCGACGGCGTCGAAGACCCGCAAAACCTGGGCGCGCTTTTGCGCGTTGCGGATGGCGCTGGAGTGGACGGCGTTGTCCTCACCGAGCGGCGATCCGCGCCCCTCAGCCCGGTAGCGGTGAAGGCCAGCGCCGGCGCGGCCGAGCATCTGCGAATCGCGCGCGTGGTCAATCTGGCGCGGGCCCTCGAAGAGCTCAAGCGCCAGAATCTCTGGATCATCGGTCTGGATGAACGTGGCACCACCGACTACGATCAATTCGACTTCACTGGCAACTGCGTCATCGTGTTGGGACGCGAAGGCGCCGGCCTCCACGACCTGGTCCGCCGCACCTGCGACCACCTGCTGCGGATTCCCATGGCCGGCGGCGTTAGTTCGCTTAACGTCTCCGCGGCTGGTGCAGTCGTGCTCTATGAAGCCTTCCGCCAGCGCCGCAATGCCGCGCGCGTGGCGGCTGAGGCCGGCAGCGGTGCTTTCTCAAGCAGTTCCTCAGCGTCCAAACCAAGAAAACAGAAAGGCCTGGGCTCTTGAGATTCTCGTTTGTTGACATCATTCGTGCTGCGAAGAATTCCCTCGCAGCATGGATCACATTGGTTTTGAAAGGGCACGACTTCAGCCGCACGAGGCTTCGAATCACGAGCCTTGCTTTGAAAGGGCACGACTTCAGCCGCACGAGGCTTCGAATCACGAGTCTTGCTTTGAAAGGGCACGACTTCAGTCGTGCCGATGGATGGGCAAATACGATGACGGGCTTTAGCCTTCGAGGAAAGGTTTTTGCTCGGAATTACAGTCCCTCAGCGGCTAAAGCCGGGGACTTTTTTCACCGCAGTGCGGCACGACTAAAGTCGTGCCCTTTCAAAGCAACTCACATATCATCAGGCTACTTGGCCGCGATTATGGCAACAACGGCCATTTCTATTGCGATTCCTCTCGGCCTGGCACAAGCCACTTCCTTTGCGCCGCCTTCGCAACCCGCTCCACAGACGCAAAATCAACCGCCCAAAGGCAAAATCATTTTCTCCCGCTCAACCGACGAAAACGGCGAGGTCAAGTCGGATAGTCCGGCCGCGCCCCAAACAACCACCGCGCTGAAGGCGCAGTCTGCCCCACCGCAGGTGGCCGCCGAAGACGTCGAGCGCCGGGCCGTCACCTTCACCGGCTTCGATATGGACGTGCGTCTGCGCGCCGCCGAGCAGCATATCGCCGTCCGCGCCCTGGTTACGGTGCGCAATGACGGCAAGACCCCGCTGGCGCGCATCCCCTTGCAGCTTTCTTCCTCGCTCAATTGGGAGCGGATTCGCGTCAACTCCAAAGACATTGCGTTTCCCGTAGCCACACTCAACTCCGATGCCGACCACACCGGCCAACTGCACGAGGCAGCCGTTCCCGTCGTCCAGCCGCTCGCGCCGGGTTCGAGCCTCCAACTCGACGTCACTTATTCCGGGATTATCGCTCCCTCCGCCCAGCGCCTGCTGACCATTGGCACGCCCGCTGAAGTTGCGCTGCACTCGGACTGGGACCAGATCGGCGTTTCATTTACAGGAATGCGCGGCTTTGGCAATGTGGTCTGGTATCCGGTTTCGAGTGTCCCAGTAATCCTGGGCGACGGCGCGCGCCTCTTCGACGAGATCGGCGAACACAAGCTGCGGCTCTCTGGCGCGCATTTTCGCCTCCGCCTCACCATCGAGTTTCCTCACGGCAGCGCCCCAACAGTAGCCCTCATCAACGGCCATCCAGCCGCTCTGACTGTCACTGACGCAAAAGGACCAGACCCGGTTCCAGGCCAGGATTTAGACCAGAACCAGCTTATCCCCGGCGTTGCCACTGCCGGCATCGAAGGCGCGATTCTTGGATTCGAGGCGCCCAGCCTCTTCGTCGCCATTCGCAAACCGCACACCGCTCGAGACACCGCCGTCTGGGCCCTCCCGGAAGACGACTCGGCGGTCGACGACTGGACTTCCGCCGCCGCCGCGGTTACGCCTCTCCTCGAGCGCTGGCTCGGCGAGAGTCCTCGCTCGCAGCTCACTTTGCTCGACCTGCCCAATCCTCAGGACGCTCCCTTTGAAACCGGCGCGCTGCTGGTAACGGCCCTTCGCCCGGCCAATTTCCAAGCCAATCCGGAGCAGTTAGACGGCATTCTCGCTCATACGCTCACGCACGCATTTCTCGATACCCCCACGAAGCAGCCGCGGCCAGCGTGGCTTGACGAGGGAGTGGCCAACTTCATGGGCACGCTTTGGGTCGACAATCAGCGCGGACACAGTCAGGCCCTAGCCGCATTGGAGGCCTCGCGCCCTGCGCTGGCGCTCGCCGAGCCTGAGAGCCCCGGAGAAAGCGCAGGCCAGCCGCTGGCCGCCGCCATATCGCCGGTCTATTACCGCACCAAGGCCGCGTACGTGCTGTGGATGCTCCGCGACCTCGCCGGCGATCCCGCTCTTTCCGCCGCGCTCCGCGCGTACGATCCCGCCGCTGGCCGCGGTTCGTTTGAAAAACTGCTGGAGCAAGCCGGAACCGACGGGCCTTCATCTCTGGGGCCGGAAGCCGGCGGCCACCGCGACCTGGCCTGGTTTTTCGCCGATTGGGTCGATGCCGACAAGGGCCTGCCCGACCTCAAAATTGACGGTGTCTATCCCACCGCAGCGGAGGCCGGCAACTGGCTCGTAGCCGTCCAAGTGTCGAACAGCGGCTACGCCGCAGCGCAAGTTCCGGTCACCGTGCGCGCCGAATCGAACTCCATCACCGAGCGCCTCATGGTTCCCGCGCGAGCCAAGGCCGTTCAGCGCATTCTCATCTTAGGAAAGCCGCTCGAAGTGCAAGTCAACGACGGCACGGTTCCCGAGACCCAGGCCACCGTCCACATCACCAAGATCGCCGACGCGTCTTCAGAAATTCCACCGGCAGAGCCGCGGCAACAGCGGAAGTAGCAACCTGCCTGAAACAGCGCGATAAGATTGAATTCAATTCATGAGCAAACATTCCGCTCGCGTCGTACACTGCGTGAATCGTGCTTGAAATGCCGGGGGACAAGAATGTCGGCCGATTTGCAAACGGTTCAGCAAGTCTCTGAACCCTCAACTCGGAATCAGCATCTGGATTATCTCGACGGTCTGCGCGCCTTCGCTGCTCTCTTTGTCGTGCTGCATCATGCCTACTACCAGAGTTGGCCGACATTCCTTTACCCCGATTCCGGTCCCGGCAAGCAGGAAAGCATTCTCTTCGGCTGGCTCGGCTACGGACACTTTTCCGTAACTTTCTTTATCGCTCTCTCCGGCTTTTGTCTTATGATGCCCGTCCTCCGCACCGGATCTTTGCGCGGCGGAGCCAAAGGCTTCGCAATGGGCCGCATCCGTAGAATCTTGCCGCCCTACTACGCCGCACTGTTGCTATCTATTGTCATCGCGGCGGCCTTTCTCAGGGTTCGCACTCACACCATGTATGACCTGTCGTTGCCGCTCACGGCCCGCGGAATACTCGGCCACATTTTTCTTATCCAGAATTTGCAAAAACCTCCCGATCCCTATCAGATCAATGGTCCGCTCTGGTCGGTGGCTAGCGAGTCTCAAATCTACGCGCTGTTCCCTCTTCTGGTCTGGATCTGGATGCGCAAGGGTATTGCGCCGGTTCTTGCTCTCACTTTCGTCCTCGCAGTATCGTTCGATGTTCTCGCCGGCTTCAAATTCATCGCCATGCTTAACCCCGAGTTCGTATTCATCTTCGCGATCGGCATGTTTGCGGCAATCCGGGCATTTCGAGATACGAAGCAACCCACAAAAAACAGGGACTGGAAGTTCAAGCTGTTAGTTTTGATTGCCGCCATCATGATTCTTCGTGCTCTATGGCTCATCCCCGGCGATGTATCGAATGGACCGGTGTCGAATATAGTCGTCGGCGTCGCAAGCGCCTTAATCCTCATAGCGGCTACGCGCAATGAAGGAAGCGTTGTCCGCCGCGTGGCTAACTTCCCACCCATCGTATGGATCGGAGGATTTTCCTACAGCCTCTATCTGCTTCATTTCCCCTTGCAGCTGTTGATTTGGCAATTATTTGTGCAGCCTTATCACTTAAGCAAGCTAACTGGATTCCTGATCGTCGCCGGTCCCGGCACAGCAACAATACTGCTGATAAGTTTCGCCTTCTACCGTGTCTTTGAGAAGCCTTTCATGCGCTCCAAACCCAGAGCCTAGAGAATCCCGGTCTTATTCCTTCTTCTCCGCATTTCGCGCCCGCACCTTGAACCAGATCGGCGTTCCCTTGAATCCAAAGGCCTCGCGAATTTGATTTTCCAAAAATCTCTCGAATGAAAAATGCAGCTTGACGTCGCGGTCGGTAAACAGCACAAACGTGGGCGGCGCAACCGCAGCCTGCGTCATGTAGAAGATGCGCATCCGGTTGGCCATGGGCACCGGCGCGCGCTGGAAATCGATCTTTTCAAGAAAGCGATTCATCTGCCCGGTCGAAACGCGCTTGCGCCGCTCGGCCGCAACAGCCACAACCTCGTTCAGCACCCGCAGCAGTTTTTTTGCTCCGGGCCCCGTCGCTTCAAGCGCGGAAAGAAAGATGACCGGCGCATAGCTCAGATACTTCAGCACCGAGCGCAGTTGCTTCTCGAAGATCTCGCGATCGGCGGGCGGCTTGCCGTCGGTGCGGCCTGTAGTCACCGCGTCCCACTTGTTCACCAGGATGATTACGCTGCGCCCGCTCTCATGCGCATAGCCGCCGATGGTGGCGTCGGCCGCCGTCACGCCATCGGTCGCGTCGATGACCAGCAGCGCCACATCCGCCGCCTCAAGATGCCGCCGCGCCATCACCACGCTCATCTTCTCGGCCATCAGGTGCGTCTTGCCCTTGCGGCGAATGCCCGCTGTATCCACGAAGCGGAGTTGGCGGCCTTCGAACTCAACCACTTCATCGACCGCGTCGCGCGTGGTGCCCGCAATGGGCGAGACGATAGCCCGCGAACTCCCCGTCAGCGCGTTCAGCAGCGTGGATTTGCCCACGTTAGGCCGGCCGATAATGGCCACCGAAGTCTCGTGCTGCTCAAACTCTCCATGCGTGCGGTTGTGCTTCGCGTCCAAGTCACTTGAAGGCTCCGGTCCAAGCAATCCTTCTGCGAGTTCATCCAGCTCAACTGCATCGGCTTCGCCAGCAGCCTCGTGAATGTCGTCGATGCTATCCTCCGCCGCGGCCAATTCCTGCGCCGGCTCCGGAATCGCCTCCGATATCGCATCCAACAGGTCGCCGATGCCCAGCCCATGCTCCGAGCTGATGGGAAACACGTTGCGCATTCCCAACTGGCGGAAGTTCTCCGCCGCAAACGCCATGGCCTCGCCTTCGACCTTGTTCACCGCCAGAAATACCGGCTTGCCGCCGCGGATCAGCAGCCGCACCAGATCGTAGTCGGGACTGGCCAGCTCCGTCCGCGCATCCACCACCAGCACCAGCACGTCGGCTTCTTCCAGCGCCACCTTCGCCTGGTTGTAGATCTCCGTTGGAATCAGCTCAGGATCGTCGGGCACGATGCCGCCCGTGTCGACAACGCGAAACTGCCTTCCAGCCCACTCGTATTCGCTGTAAATGCGGTCGCGCGTGATGCCCGGCTCATCGCCCACAATGGAGCGCCGGCTGCCGGTGAGACGGTTGAAGAGCGTGGATTTGCCCACGTTGGGCCGGCCCACAATGGCCACCAGCGGGTCGCCGCGGCGACCTGCGGCGCCAGCCTCCCTGGGCAAAACCGATCTGCGATATGCGGACAATGACACTCCTGCCTAAAAAATCCGGCTCCTATTTCAGGGTCTCTTTACGACCACAAGCGCCTGACGCCGTATGCGTCGAAGACGGTGTCCTTGCTTAGCAGGCTCCAGCCAAGCTCAAGCGTTTGGGCCGCTAGAAGGCGGTCGAATGGATCGCGGTGGAACCACGGCAGCCGGCCGCTGCGGATCACCTGCACCACGGTCGGCACAAGCAGATTGAACCCTCCGCGCGTCATGATCGATTCGAAATCGTCGACAATATCCGCGGCATCCAGCCTGCCGATCGAGGTCTTAATCGACATCTCCCACGGAGTTGCCAGCGACACGGCCAAGGTCGATGCCGGATCTTCAATCAGCTTGCGAATCACGTTGGGCAGCGATGCCGGACTGCGCAGAAACCAGATCAGCGTATGTGTGTCGAGGAGGTAGGTCATCCGTTGCCGGCCTTTTTACGTTCGGCCTTTGTAGGACCGGCCTTGTCAGGCGGAGGAACAAGCGGAACGTCCAGCAGGTAACCGAGGCCGCTCTGGATCAGCTCTTCATCGGTCATGGGATCGAACGCATCGTCGTCCCAGTGAACATTCTTCGCGTAGGCTCCCGCGAGAGATGCGCGCGAAAAAGTGGAATCGATCGCCACAATCTTGGCGACCGGCTTGGAACCGCGCAACACGATGACCTCCTTGCCCGCCTCCGCCTCTTTCAGCAGCCGCGAGAAATGGGTTTTCGCTTGATGAACGGTATACGGCATGGACTAAGTATGCTTAGTCCACTTTGGGAAGTCAACTGGATGAGAACGCAGAGGCAGCATTTGAGTGAGTAACCTCTCACCATGCTGGCAAGATTAAGGTCCGGCAACTGCCCTTAGGTGTCCAGGAAGGGACACATGCACATCCATGGACTCCAAATGAATCTTAATCCAGTCAATCCGTACGCCGCTGCGGCAGAGAAGGCGCTAGCGACAAAACGTTCGTCGAGTACCCGCAAAAGGCTGTTAAAAAAGGCTGCCGAGATCGAGACTCCACAGGATCCCGACGAGGCTTCGATGGTCGGCCGATGGATGGAAGACTCGCGCTATAGCCAGGGGACGGCGGAGTAACGATCGCCCTCACGCCGGCTGCTCAGGCAAGCTCCCGACAGGAAGTCAGGCGCTACGCCCGAAGTCCGAGAAGCGTGGAGTCCGCAGAGCCTGAATCAAAGCCGCGTCCGTGTTTGGGATGCGGCGAACGTAACGGCACAGGCCAGGCTCACTATGATGGAGTGAGTCCCAATGGCCTCGAGCGACACCACAACCCGCACCCTGCCCTCGCTACATGAGTTCTTCTCGCCGGGCGGCATTCTGGCGCGCTCGTCGCTGCCATACGAATATCGCCCCGGCCAGCTCGAAATGGCCAAATCCGTCGAGCGCGCTCTTTCCGAGCGCCGTCACCTAATCGTCGAGGCCGGCACTGGCACCGGCAAAACTCTCGCCTACCTGCTCCCCGCTCTTCGCACCGGCCAGCGCATCATCGTCTCCACAGGCACCAAAGCTCTCCAGGACCAGCTCTACTTCCGCGACATTCCCTTCCTCGAAACGCTGCTTGGCCCGCTGCGCGTCTGCTACATGAAGGGCCGCGCCAACTATCTTTGCCGACACAAACTGGCCGCCCTGCGCAGCCAGCCGATTCTTTCCGGCCTGGAAGAAATCGACCAGTTCCAGCAGATCGCCCAGTGGGAGCAGATCACGGAAACCGGCGACCGCGCCGAGTTGTCCGGCATGCCCGAGTCAAGCGCGTTGTGGAATAAGCTGGATGCGCGCACCGACGCCTGCTTGGGGACGACTTGCCCCGATTACCGCCGCTGCTTCATCACCGAGATGCGGCGCAAGGCCCTCGAGTCGGACATCATCATCGTCAATCACCACCTGTTCTTCGCCGACCTGAGCGTGAAGCAGGAAGCTGCGGGCGCTCCCGATGCCGGCATTCTTCCTGAAGCAGCGGCCGTGGTATTCGACGAAGCGCATGAGCTTGAAGACGTGGCCTCAAGCTACTTTGGTCTCTCGGTCAGCAATGTGCGCTTTGAAGAACTGGCCCGCGACACCGATACTCTGCTGCGCGGAAAAGAAGGCGCGGAAAATCTGCCCGC
>CAZSVJ010000020.1:0-24311 GCA_964610185.1 uncultured Occallatibacter sp.
CGTCGGCACGCTTCTGGAAGGCCTGGCGGAAGATGTTGCGTTGCCCGGTGGTGAAACCGGTCTCGTATGGGTCATCCGGCGGGATGGCGCCGTTGAGGCTGCCCGCGGGGAGCACTGGAAGCGTGAAGCACTGCGGTTTCAGTGCCGATACTCCGGTGACGGGAAACCATGCGCCGGACGCGTGAGTAAGAGCGCTCTTGGCCGTGCAACCTTTGGCCAGCGGTACGATGGGGTTGGTGATGCCGTCGGCGGTTGAGTAGTAAATGCTGCCGACAGCGCCGGAGAAGTCGATGATGCTATACGGCTGTCCGCTCTGTAAAACGGTATCGCCGACCAGCGCCCATCCGTCGATGAACTTTCCTTCGAGCGTGCTCGGCTTAGCGAACTCCGGGATGCGGAAGACGTAGTTGAAGTTGATAACGTGGGTGCGGTCGAAGTCGGAGGAGCCGTAGCCACTGCGCAGGTTGAGCGGATTGTTGCCGTTGTAAAAGAGGCCGAGGCCGCTCTGCTCGTCGAGTGCGTGAGAGTAAGTGTACGACGCGCCGACCTGGATGCCGTGGCTCATGCGCTTGTCGATATGCGCCTGGGCGGCGTTGTAAGCATCGACTCCTTCAGCAACATAGGAGATGGATTCGGCCGCGTATCCGATGTAGGGAACTCGGAGGTCAACGTTGCCTCCCTCGTAATTTGCGAGATAGTACGCCGACGACCCGTAGCACGAGGGCGCGTTCGCCGGTAAGCTGTTGAACCCGACGTTGTAGCCGTAGCTGTAAGCCTGCGGGCATGCGCCGCTGCTGAGCAGTACGTTGGAGGGAGAAGCGATGGTGGGTTGATTGAAAGGCAACGGGATGACCTGATGCCGACCCAGGTTCCCCACATAGCCGATCTCAATGGCCACATCGTTTCTCGGCTGCCACTGGATATCGAGTGTGTAGTTCATGGTGTAGGGCAGCTTGTTGGCGCGGTCGTATACGCCAAGGGAGATCGGCTGGCCGTTGTTGGTGACCAGTCCGTTCGGATTGCCCGGTCCTGGGCAAATTCCCGGGATGCCGCCCAGGCCCTCGTTGACGATGCTGCAAGCGTTAGGCAGGTGAGCCGACAGATCCGATGCTTTGGGGCTTTTCGGAGCTGCAAATTCAAGGCTGGTTCCGTATGGATTCTCAAGATCGCCGCCAGCATCTGTGGGCGGCCCAGTGGGTGGACCGAAGCCGCCGTCACCGCCGCAGGTGGGAATGTAGTACTGATAGAGCGACTGCGAAACTGACGGGCAGGTCGAGACATTCACGAAGGGCAACTGCTGGTTGGCGCCGAAGGGTCCGCCGGTGACAGTGCCGATGGCATAGCCGGGCGAGAAATAGCTGAAGAGTTCGCCTCGATCGTAATACATGCCTCCGCCTACGCGGACGACGACCTTGCTATGAAACATCGAAGGCTGCCATGCGGCGCCGATGCGTGGGCCGATGCCCCATTGGCGGCCGGTGAGGGTGGTGTTGCTGACGCCGCTGGTGCCGTTGGCGTTGTTGCCTGCGATGATCAACCCGGTGTTGGCGATCACGTCGGAGGCCGCGTTGTAACTATAGAGCTTGGGGTCGAAGTTAAAGATTCGGCCGTACTTCTCGGTCAGTCCGCCATCCCAGTCATAGCGAACGCCGGCAGTCAGCGAAAGGGTCGGAGTGATCTGCCATTTGTCCTGCGCATAGGTGCCAAGCTGGTTGGATCGGTAGTAGCGGCTTGCATCGCCCTGTAGGAATGAGGTGACATAGAACCCGCTTGCCGAACTGCCGGGGGTCACAAATCCCTGCACAAACTGGCTGAAGTCGTCGCTGGCAACCGTGCCGGTACCAGTGCGCTTGTCGATCGTGTCGAGCTGTGTGTAAGTGTAGCTGGCGCCGAAGCTGACGGTATGCTTGCCGAGAATCCAAATAGCGTTCCCCGAGGGCGCCAGCCGGTTCTGGAACATGCCGGTATTGGCAGACTGTCCTTCGGCGTTGGGACCGATATTCAAGTAGACGGGGCTGATACCGGAAGGCTGATTATCGCCGAGCATGCCGTAAATCGATACGCCGGGGAAGTAGTTCGATCCGAACATATTGATCGATCCGGTGCCCGCGGCGCCGCCGGGGATGGCACTGGGTCCGAACGCCTGCTGATTGTCGCCCCAGTCTTTCTCGCGGATGAAGCCGAGCGTCTGCGTGGTGCTGAGATTCGACTTGAGTACGAGCGTATTGGTGATGGAGGCGACCTGCGCGCCGGAATCGAGGTGCTCGTCAAATCCGGGAACGCTGGAATATCCGTAGGGAGCGATTGTCGGATCGTGCTGGTAGAAGTATTTCAGGCTGAGCGTGTCCTTCTTGGTGGCGTTGTAGTCAATGTCGGCCACGGCCATGTCCGCCTTGAATCGCCCGGTGCCGGGAAGAAAGGCGTTGTCGATGTGGGACGCGGTCGGAGCGACTCCTTTGAGGCTGTCGTTCGGTATGAGCCACTTGCCGGGTTCGCCCGGCAGCGAGGGTGAGTTGAACAGAACTAGAGCGTCGCGATCGATTTGGGAGGCGTTCAATGGAGTGCATAAACCGGCAGCTGCTCCCGGCGGTGTGCAAAAGGAGTTGTTGGAAACGCTCGCCAAACCATTCGCGGAACGGTCGTCGCTGAGGCCAACGGGAACGTCCATGAACGAGTCGCCGATCTCCTGATCCGAGACGTGCAGATGCTGGTAAGCGAGGAATCCAAACAGCTTGTCCTTGACGATGGGACCGCCAACTGTGCCGCCGAGAATGTAGCGGTGCAATTCGGGAACTTTGGCGTTAGCGGGCACGTCGGGATCCTGGTTGAAGAAAAATGGTGCGGCGTTGATCCAATTCGTACCGTGATGAGCATAGGCTGTGCCGTGCCACGCATTGGTGCCGGAGGCGGTGCTTAGATCGATGTGCGCGCCGGAGGTCGAACCCTGCTGAGCGTCATACATCGAGGCGTTGACGCGGACTTCCGAAATGGTTTCTGGCGCCGGCGTGGGGATGGCGTTGCCGATGGTGAGGTAAATGGATGCGGAGGAATTGATGATGCCGCCGCCGCCGCCGGGGCTGGTCTGGGCGCCGGTCGAGTTGATAACGCGCGCCGAGGAAACCTGGCTAGTGCTCTTGCCGTTGAAAAGGTTGCTGGCGTCAACGCCGTTCAACAAAAATGAATTGGAAGTATCGCGCTGGCCGTTGGCCCAGATGGGCTCGTTTCCAAGGCCGGAGTTCGCGCCGGTTCCACCGCCTAATTCCGCGCTCACGCCCGTGGACTGCGTCGCAAGACCGGTAAAGCTGCCGGTGGCCAGCGGCACGGCTTCAATCTGCGCGGTATCAAGCACGTAGCCGTTGGTGGTGTCAACAGCGTTCATCAGCGGCGTGGCTTCAACCTCTACGGTCGTTGTGGTCTGGCCTATTTTGAGTGTGGCATTCACCGTGGCGGTTCGATCGGCTTGCACAAGGATGTGCGCCGTTTTTTGCACATCGAAACCTTCTGCCGTGTAGGTCAGCGTATAGGTATCGATGGGCAGGTTCACGAAAGTGTAGCTGCCTGTGCCATTGGTTTTGGTCGAGCGCGTCAGCGAGGTTTGCTCATCAACCACCGTGACCGTCGCGTTGGGAATAGCGCCGCCCGAGGGATCCGTCACCTCGCCGGTAATGCCGCCAAGCGTCTGCTGTGCCATGAGGTATGAACAGCACAGCGCAACGGCTGCCAAAACTGCGAGCAGTCGCGGAAACAAAGAGAAAAAGCTGCGTATGGAAGAGTTCACTGGACGAGCCTCGCAAATAGGGATATCCCCATAAGTTCATTGAGGATGTAAAAGGCTGGCAAATTGGCCCCGGTAGATCGGGTGCTCTCGTCTTGATTTCCTGGGTCGGTTTCAGCTACAAGATGCGGATAGATTAACGTTTAGATCATAAGGATCATCTAAGAATTTGACGAGTTTAGTGTGCAAATCCCGGCTGTTTCTGATGGGGCCGGCGGCTGCCTGGAACCGGGCTGGGCTGATACGCACAGTTTCGCCGAGTCAAGGTTGGCAATAAGGCAGTTATCGGGTGGGAAAAAGCTCTCGATCGGGGAGGATCTGTTTGCTCAGTGCGGCGCTCACCGTGTAGACGGGCTCGTTGACGACCTGGCTGAGGCGCAGCTTGAGAGCCACGCTGCACAGAATGTATGCATGAATTTCGCTGAAATCCCAGCGGCTGACCAGCAGGTCGATCATGCGGTTAGTAGCGGCGCGGGCGGTCTCGGCGAGGTCGGTGCCTGACTCCACCACCACCCATGCGTCGGCGGTCGAGTCCGGCGCGGTAGCCTCGCTGGCTTCCACCAGCGGCCCGGTGAGCGGCTGTTGCTTATGCAAGTGGAAGCGCAGCGTCACGTCCAGCGGGCACTCGATGCCGTTGATGCAGACCTCGCCATCCCCTTGCGCCGCGTGGCCATCGCCGCAACTGAAGAGCGCGCCGTCGTTGAACACGGGCAAATAGAGTGTAGACCCGGCGCATAGCTCGCGCACGTCGAGATTGCCGCCGAACGGACCGGGAGGACGTGTCCGGAACACACCATCGTCAGCGCGCGCCACTCCCATGACTCCCAGGAATGGCCGCACCGGAACGACTGCCGGAGCCAGTGAACTCGTTGACTCGCCGTCAAGCTGCCAGTGGAATAAATACGGCTCGCGAAAACGGTCCTTCAAAAAGCCCAGGCCCTCGATCACGCTGGACCATCCCCAGCCCCCGTGTCGAGTGGCTAGTACATCAATCTGTAGCACATCGCCTGGCTCCGCGCCCTCAACCCATATAGGCCCGGTCAGCGCGTGGATGCGCGTCCGGTCGATGGTGAGGAACTCTTCACTGGTCATCCCGGGATGTACTTGGCCGCCGCTGGAATCGACACACTCGATCTGAACCTCGTCTCCCGGCGCAATGCCCAGCCGAGGCGTCAGCGAGCGGTCCCAAACCGAGTGCACAGGTTGGGCAGTGAGCGGCCCGTGTTCGATCACGATTCGTGTACCCTCACGGTCATTTGAATCTCAACCAGCGCATTTCGCGGCAATGCGCTCACGCCCACAGCCGCCCGCACATGCCGGCCTGCTTCGCCAAAAATTTCCACCAGAAGGTCTGAGGCCCCGTCGACGATAGCCGGGGATTCGCCGAATCCGGGCGCGGCCTTGACGTAGCCGGTCACCGTCAACACTTCGGCCACCTGATCCAGCGAGCCCAACTCCCGCTTGAGCACCGCCAACTGCGCCAGCGCGCATGCCCTGGCCGCTGCGTAGCCTGCACTCGCGGACCGGTCCAGGCCTGCAGTGCCGGTGATTACGCCCTCGGGCCCGGTCGAAATTACCCCTGCAAGATAGACGATGGCGCCCACCCGCTTTGCGGCCAGATAATTTCCGCCGGCAGCGGGCAGTTTGGGCAAAGCAAGCCCAAGTTTTGCGAGATTTTTCTCTGGGGAAGGCATCTAAGTCAGTTGCATCTGAATGTAGCACGCGCCGAGGGATTTCTCTTGAGCAGTTCGACTGCATCGGGCTAGCATTGTCCATGATCATACGCTCGGCAAAGGCGCTGCTGCTGGCAGCGGTCGCGCTGTACTACACGTTGGTAATCTTCAACAACCTTACAGATTTCGACTCGAACCTTCAGTTTGTGCGCCACACCTTGACGATGGACACGACCTTTCCCGGCAACCATGGCATTTGGCGCGCTATCCATTCGCCGGCTATTCACCTTGTTTTCTACCTGAGCATCATTGCCTGGGAGATTTCTACCGCCATTCTTCTGTGCTGGGGCGCGGTGCGGCTTGTACGTGCGCTGAGGCTTTCGGCAAGCGCCTTCAATGCTGCCAAGGGCGTGCCCGTGGCTGCGCTTACACTCTCGTTGCTAATGTGGCTAGTCGCGTTTCTTGCTGTGGGCGGCGAATGGTTTTTGATGTGGCAGTCGCCCACATGGAACGGCCAGCAGGCGGCGTCCCGGATGTTTACAGTCGTCGGGCTGGTGTTGCTGATTCTGTTGCATCCCGACGCGGAAGGCCAGCCATGAGTGCATCGATCCCCGCCATGGTTCTTGCTGCGGGCGCCAGCCGGCGCCTAGGCCAGCCCAAGCAATTGCTCGTGCATCAAGGCGAATTCCTGATCGAGCGCGCGATCCGCTTGGCCAACGAAGCCGGCGCATCGCCGGTGATCGCCGTTCTGGGCGCCCAGTTCGAAATCATCTGCGCGTCGATTGCCCCGAACAATGCAATTCTATCCGTCAACGACCGATGGGAGCAGGGAATTGCCGGTTCCATTCATGCGGGATTGAAAACGCTCGACGTTGTTGCGAAGAGCGCACGCGGCGTTTTAATCCTGAGCTGCGACCAGCCTCGGCTTACCGCGGCACATCTGCGCGCGCTAATCGAGACTTTCATGGCGCAGAACCAGCCGGCCATCGTGGCGTCGGCTTATGCGGGCATCCATGGCGTGCCCGCAGTTTTCCCGCGCAGCGTGTTTCCGGGTCTGCTCGCGCTTAAGGGCGACAAAGGCGCGCGCGCTTTGCTGGTCAAGCCCCCATGCCCGGTGATCGCGCTGGTTTTTGAAGGTGGTGAAGTAGACATCGACCAGCCCGGCGATCTGGCGCAACTCGTGTAGCATTTGGCGCAATGGCAGGCTACCGCTCGATCCTTGCCTCGATATAGCCATGCGGCTCGTCGATGGGCACGAAGATGTGGTTCGGATTGTCCTGCCCAAACTGACTCAGGTCGGCCAGAATGTGGTGCAGGTTGGGCATGGTGAGCGTAATCTGCGCAATCTCCGGCGCCGCGGCCAGCGCGGCCTTGCCCATGTCAAATAGCGTGTGCTGCACGCTCATGCTGTTGTGCGCCGCAAACTCCTTGAGCATGGCTGCAATCACTCGCGCTCTTACTTGCGCGTAATCGGGTGAGCCCGCGGCGTACTCCCATTTCGCCGTTGCGCGAGTGCCGAAGATACGATCGGTGGCCGGCTTGAGCGTGGTCAGCTTATCCTTGATGTAGCCGGTGAAAGAAGACTTGGTGGTTTTCAGAATCACCAGGCCGTCGACGCCCGACGCAATCGTCCACTCGCGGCCTTGGTCACGAACGGCGCGCACTGTTTGAACCTCTGGCCCGCCGAGCTTGAATGTGGTCGGTTCCGGTGTACCGTCGACCACCATCCGCTCCCAAGCCTTCTCTTCAATTTCAACGCATGTTCCCGATACCTGAGGATTGTTGCCCAACAAATAATCGCCCAACTCCATCGCAAAGGCCTCAATAGTGTCAGCCTTGGAGGCGCGCGCCAATGAGTACACGGTGTTCTTCATCGTGTCGGTCGGCAGAAGCTTGCTGTTATCCGCCTCAGTGAAGCTGGTCTCGAAATCGCCTTCGAGAAGAACTCTCACGGTCCACTCGTTGAACTCATGAAAGTTGCCGTGCCGCGTGATCCGCGACAGCCGCACGCGCGATTTGCCGTAGCGATTTCCGCCCAGTTTTGCCATCGTGTCAGCTCCCTCGATAGGTCGTGTAACTGTTATCGCTCAACAGCAGCGGCAAGTGATAGTGTGCCTGACCGTCGCAATTGAAGGTCATGGAGATCTCCGGGTAAATGCTCGATCGGCCGCTTCGGGCAAGATAGGCGCCACTTCCGAAAGTAAGTCGATAGATGCCGAATTCGGCGTTCGCCGCCAAATTGCGGCAACGTCCATCGGCGTCAGTGGCGCCGGTTGCAATCGCCGTCCAGGCCGTCTCATCCCATCTGTCAAGCTGGACGGAAATGCCTACGGCTGGCCTGCCCAGCACCGCGTCCAGCACATGCGTAGTAATCGCGCTCATTCGATAAGCCACTTTCCCAGACGAATCTGTGTGATCTGCCGCTGCTGTTCGGCCGCTTCGCGCAACTCGCCGGCTCGGTCGCCGGCCAAACGGCGATTGAGAATCGTGAGCATTTCTTCGGCGCTCTTGCCGGTTGCGCAGACAATATACGTGAACCCAAATCGCCGTTCGTAAACCTCGTTGCCTTCGGCGAGTTCGGCAAGCACTCGCTCGGCTGTTTCGTGAGTCGACGACTGCTCCTGATTGGACCATGTCGACGACTGAGCCGAGGCATGGGCGGCCTTTCGGGCTCCAATGCGGGGATGGCACGCAAAAGCTTCCATCCAGTCCGCCTCTTCCATGCGTGCCCACTCTTCATCCGCCGCAGCGCTCAATTCCGAGACTGTGCGAATCGGGCGCTGCGCAACCATCGCCGCGGCCCATCGCCGCGCCCCGCAGCAGGCGATCATCGCTTCCAGCGCCGCATCCGCGCTTGCCGCGTTCCATGATTCAAGCGTCGCATTCACGTTGACGACCCCTCCGACCGCAGATCGTTCAAGAACTCCTCAAGCAGGTTTGCGGCCACCTGCCTGCGAAACTCCGCAGTAGAGCGAATGTCGTCAATCGGCTTCGCCTCAGCCAGGAGAGCTTGCTGCGCCGCCTGAATTGTTTGCGCGTCGATCGATTGGCCAAGCAGAGCTGCTTCAACCTGATACAGCCGAGCAGGAAATGGAGCAAGGCTCGCCGCTGCCACGCGAACCTCGCTTACTACGCGGTTTTCGAGTCGCGCAATCGCGGCTAATTCAACTTTTGAAATCGCCATCGCGCGTCGCGTTCCCACTTTGCGCAAATACTGCCGATGCTGCATGAATCGCCGCTGAAGATGAATAGCGTAGAGCAGTTCGTCTGGAGCCATTGCATTTGTCTTGTAGCCGGTGTGGAACGACGAATAAGGAATGCGGCGAGTGCCGCGCACCGATACCAACTCAATCTCCGCATCGTAAACAAGCAGAGCGGGCGAGGAGTCCGCGGCCGGCGATCCATTCACGAGATTGCCGCCGAGGGTAGCGCGGCTCTGGTTGGCGATCGAGCCGATCCAGCTTGAGGCTTTGGCTAACAGCGGGAACTCATCCGCAATATCCGCGTGCGCGCGCAGATCGCGAAATGTGCATCCCGCGCCAATCGCAATGCTCGCCGCTCCGCTCTGAATGAAGCGCAGCTCCGGAATGCCCCACAGGCTTACAAGTTTATGCGCGCCGAGCCGCCCCGCAGCGTGAGCGACCATCAGCTCCGTGCCGCCTGCAATCGGCGTCCATTCACCAGGCGCGGCAGCCAGCAACGACAGCACCGCGGGCAGAGTGCCGGGCGCGATCATCTCAAGAGCATCCGCGTTACCGCGCATTGGCCGCCTGCTTCTCTGAAGCCATTGCATCGTTCGCCGCGGCCTCGACAACGGATTCAAAGATGCGCATGAACCCCGTGCAGCGGCAGAGATTGCCGGCGAGCCCTTCACGAATTTCGTCGAGATTGGGGTGGGGGTTGATCGCAAGCAGTTGCGCCGCGGCCATCAGCATCCCTGGCGTGCAAATGCCGCATTGCGCGCCTCCGCAAGCTAGAAAGGCCCTTTGCAACGGGTGCAATTCTCCATTGACGGCAAGCCCCTCGACGGTCTGAATTGTGGCGCCCTCCGCCTGTAGAACGGGCACCAGGCAACTGTTCACCAGATCGCCATTCATGCGCACCGAACACGAGCCGCATTCGCCCTCGCCGCAGCCTTCCTTGGATCCGGTGAGGCGCAGGTCTTCGCGCAGCACGTCGAGCAGACGCTTCATCGGCGGCGCTTTTACGGTGCGAGCTTCGCCGTTGACAGTGAAACGAATGGTGGGCCAGGAAGCGCTCATACGGCCGCCGTCTCCTCGACTGTGCGGTGCGTTGCCAGTTTCGCGAACAGGTCTTCAGGCAGCAACGGAATGGAACAAAAGCCAATGCCCGTCGCGTCTTTGATCGCATTCAGGATCGCCGGCGCAGGGCCGTCGTGCGGCAATTCGCCGATGCCCTTTGCGCCGTAGGCTCCATGCTGAAACGGAATCTGTTCAAAGAAAACGTAAATGAGAGGCACATCCGCGGCGGTCGGCATAATGTAGTTGGTCATCTGGTTGTTGGCCATGTGGCCGTTCTGCAGAACGACCTTTTCATAAAGCGCATAGCCGATTGCCTGCGCAATGCCGCCCTCAATCTGTCCGCCGGCGAGCACCGGATTCAGCACACGGCCAACCTCCTGCACCGACCAGAACTCCTCGACCTCGGCCGAGTAGGTGATCGTGTCAACGGCCACCTGCGCAACTTGCACTGACCATGCAAACGCCGGATAGGCTTCGCCACGATATTTCTGATCGTCCCAGAAAATTCCCGGCGGCGGCTCGTAGCGACAAAGCGAAACGACCTCGCCCTTCGATGTACGATAGCGTTCGCATGCCGCAAAAAATTCTTCGCGCGTGAAACTTGCGCCAAGTCCCGCCTGTTCGCGGAGCAGCGTCACAAGCTGCGAACCTGCGCGCTCAATCAGCCGGCCCACTACCATCGAGGTGCGCGAAGCGACGGTAGGCCCGCTGTTGGGAACGATGCCGGTGTCCACGGGCGCCATCTCAACATCGTCGTAGGGGATGCCGATGGCTTCAGCGGCAATTTGGGAAAGTATGGTGTTTGTTCCCTGACCGAATTCGGTGCTGGCAACCAGCACGCGAACCTTCGCATCAGGCGTTACGTCAACGCCGGCCAGCGAATTCAAATAGCGCTCACCTGAGCCGGTAAATCCCGAACCGTGATAGAACGCGGCGATGCCCATGCCGCGCTTGATTGGATTGGTCTGATTGTCGAGGGCAAATTGCGCGCGCCTGACGTGATAATCGCTCTCCGCAAGAGCGCGGTCGAGCAGTTGATTCATGATTACGGGCTCGCGCATCACCTGCTCGGTCGCGGTTGTATCTCCGTCATGAAGAAAGTTTCTGCGCCGTAACTCGATCGGATCGAGGCCAATAGCGGCCGCAATTTCATCCATATGGCGCTCGATGGCGAACACAGCTTGCGGCGCGCCAAAACCACGAAACGCGCCGTAAGGAACGGTGTTAGTGGCCCATGAGCTCGACCGCACGCGCACGTTGGGGCACACATACGGCCCCGGCGAGTGCAGTGTGGCGCGCGACAGCACAGTCGAAGAGAGCGTGGAATAAGCCCCGCCATCGGTGGCCAGATCGATGTCCATGGCAAGCAATTTGCCGTCCTTGTCGAGCGCGGTGCGATGGCGAGTGCGTGAAGGATGGCGCTTGGTTGTGGCGGCCAGGTCCTCCATGCGGTCGTAGACCATCTTCACCGCGTGGCCGCTCTTCTTCGCCAGCAGAGCTGCGTGGGCAGCAAGCACTGAAGGATAATCCTCTTTCCCGCCAAATGCACCGCCCGTCTCTGTCTGAATCACGCGCACTTTATCTTCGGGCAACCCGAAGATTGCAAGCAGCGACTTATGCACATAGAAGGGGCACTGCAGAGAGCCCCAAACGGTCACGCCGTTCGCCTCGTTCCATTCCGCAATGACGCCGTTGTTCTCAATGTAGAGGTGCTCCTGCGCGCCGGTTCGATATTCGCCCTCCACGATGTGCGCGGCGTGAGCCCATGCGGAGTCCACGTCGCCCTTTTCAAGCAGAAAGCTTTTCAGCAAATTGTCCGAGCCCCAGATGACGGGATCGTGTCGCTCGCTCTCTTCGATGGTGAAGACCGGCGGCAGCGCCTCGTACTTGATTCGGACAGCGTCAACGGCCTCGCGCAGCTTGTGCTTGTCAGGATGCGCCAGCAGCACAATCGCTTCATCGCAATGGTTCACTTGCCCATCGGCGAGGCAGGGCTGATCGGCGACGATCAATTGGATTTGATTCCGCCCAGGGATATCGCCGGCGGAAACGACCGCGAACTCAGACCAGTCGATGCGGCGATCAAATTCGATGGAGCGGATGAGCCCGCGCGGAATGGCGCTGCGAACCGTTGCGCCGTGCCACAATCCCTCCCGCTCAATGTCATCGACATAGCGCGCGCGGCCCAGCAGCTTGTCCACTCCTTCCTTGCGGGGGACGGAGTTGCCTACGATGCGGGTTGTCGCATGCGTGGTCATAATTTTGGTAGCCGGATTCGCCGAACGGTTGTGGCATAGCATACAACGGAACCGCGAAGTTTCAAAGCGGGCGCTTCAACTGGCCAGCGCTGCAAGGGTCCGCGACAACACGTGGACGCCGCTTCCGATCCACTCCGGCGTTGAGTATTCGTCGGGCCGATGGCTCACCCCGCCGCGGCAGGGAATGAAAAGCATGGCCACGGGTGCGATGCGCGCCATGAAAAGCGAATCGTGGTAGGCGCGGCTGACCATCCTCTGGTAGCTCTTGCCCGCTTCAATTGCCGATGTTTCCATAGCCGCCAGAATTGCGGGATCGCATGTCGCGGGCGGATCGGCGTTCACCAGTTCCGTGGTCACCACCACGCCGCGCTGGTCAGCTACATTGGCACACGCAGCACGAAGAGCATCGAGCACACCGTCGCGCCGGGCTCCGTCTATGTCGCGAATGTCAGTTTCAAGGCGCACGCGTGAGGGAATGCTGTTGACCGCGCCGGGAAAGACCTCGCAGACGCCAACGGTCCCCACCGAATCGATCGCTCCTGTGGATTTGGCCGCTGCTTCGAGCGCCAGGATCAGCTCCGCTGCCGCACACAGCGCGTCTTTTCTGCCTGGCATCAGCTTTCCGCCGGCGTGGCCGCCTTCACCCTCAATGTTGATGCGCAGGCTGGCCGGCGCGGCGATGGCTGTCACCAGACCGATGTCGATTCCTTCCTCTTCGAGAAACGGTCCCTGTTCGATGTGCAACTCAACAAACTGGTGAAAGCGCCCGCGGGGCAAGGCGACCGATTCAAGCGGCCCGGCAAATCCGGCTTCGCTGCGCAATTCATCCAAGCCTCGACCCTGCTTATCGCGCAGATTGAGAGCCTCGGCTGGAGTGAGCGCGCTGCCCATCATGCGGCTGCCCAGGCAGCCGATGCCGAAACGCGTAGGTTCCTCGGCGGTGAAGATGACCAGCTCAATTGAACGCCGGGGCTTGAAGCCGAGTTGCTGCAAGACGCGAATCGCCTCCAGCCCGCCCAGCACGCCCACAGTTCCGTCATAGGAGCCGGCGTTGGGAATAGCATCGATGTGCGAGCCGGTTCCGATGGGCGCAAGCTCGGGATCGCTGCCTTGCCATCTTGCGAAGGTGTTGCCGATCGCATCTTCGTGCACCGTGAGTCCTGCCGCCGCGCACAAGCTCTTCACATAAGCGCGAGCGCGCATATCAGCCTCGCTGAAGACTACGCGCGTTACCACAGGAGGCTCCGCTGCGGAGATCAGCGCCAGGGCCGCAAGCTCCGACATCAGCCTGTCGATCGTAAGTTTCGGTCGTGTGCTCATCGGATCAACAACCTCCGAGTGGATGTCTGCGCCAGTCTTTGTAGATGAGATATTTCGCCGGCTGCTTGCCCAGCGCGCCGAACCACTGCGGGCAGTAAGGCGCCATCCAGATAAAGTCGCCTGCCTCGACCGGATACCACGAATCGCTGAGTTTGTAGATGCCGCCGCCCTCAAGCATCAGCAGGCCGTGCTCCATCACGTGAATCTCCACCATGCTGAGCGCGGCGCCCGGATCGTAGGTCATGGTGTTTACGGCAAAGTCGTAGGCGGGACCGTCGGGCATGAGAGAGCGAACCCGCAACCCCTCGTCGCCCATCAGCGAAATCGCAGGAACGGCAGCTTCATTGCCCACAAAAATTATTGGAGCGTCGTTGTTCTCACCAATGGGCGACTCATACGGTTTCTCGATGATAGCCGCGCGAGATTGAGCCACTGCGCGCACGGAATGCAACGTGCCTTGCGGCAAATAGGCGAATCCTCCCGGGGCAAGGGTGTGTCCATTGCCGTCGGCCCGCAGTTCCAGCTCGCCTTCAAGCACATAGATGAAACGCTGTGCCGGCGCGGGTCCCAGCGTGCCTCCAACCGCAAACTCTGCAGTCATCTGCGTAAAACGCGCGCCCAATTGCGGCGCAGCGTGCACCACAAACTCCACGCCTGTTGCGCTTGGCAGAGGCGTGCGGATGAAGGTGCTCGGAGTCTGTAGCAGGTGGTCCGGCTTCAAGCTGCTTCGAGTCATTCCCAGATGCGGCAATCGTTGACCTCGCCAATTTTGACCTTGTTGGTGAATTCTATCCAATTTCACAGGCCAGGCGCAGAAGAAACTCGCGGCCTACGTGCAATGAGACCTCAACGTCCTCGACAAGCACCGATTCAGCCGAGTGGTGGCTGATGCCACCGGGGCTGCGCAGAAAGAGCATCGCAGTCGGCACCCGCGCAGCCATCACCATTGCATCGTGGCCTGCGCCGCTGATCATGGTTTGCCTGCGGAGGCCATAAGCCTCGATCGCGTCGGCCAGATACTTCGTCAACCGCTCGTCCATGGGCACGGCTGGGTGCTCCAACTGATCTTTGTGTTGCAGTGCGATCCCGCGCCCATGGGCGACTGAGGCGGCTTTGCTGAGCAGTTCGTTCACAGCGACGGTGCGCGTTGAATCTTCCGCGCTGCGGACTTCGAGGCTTACCTGCGCTTCTCCGGGAATTACATTGCCCACGTTCGGTTCGATGTTGATTTTGCCCACGGTAGCGACCAGGCCGTCAGTGCTTCGCGCCAGATCCTCCACAGCCGTAATCCACTCCGCCGCGGCAGCCAAGGCATCGTGGCGCAGTCGCATGGGCGTGGTTCCGGCGTGATTGGATTGGCCGGTGAAGATCAGGTTGATCCGCGTCTGGCCAACGATCCCTGAGACCGCCGCGACACTGCAACTGCCGGCTTCAAGCACTGGGCCCTGCTCGATGTGAATCTCAACAAAGCCGATCACATCTGCATTTACCACTGCATCGTCGATCCGGCTAGGGTCTAGACCGAAAGCGCGGATGGCTGCCTCGATAGAAACGCCCTCTGAATCCTTCATCGCGAACAGTGCTGAGTCGAAGCATCCTGCCACTGCGCGGCTGCCCAAAAATGGCACGCCGTAGCGCACCCCTTCTTCATCGGAGAAGGCAATCAGTTCGATGGCGAACGGGAATTCAATTTGCTGGGCAAGTTCAACCCATTCGAGCGCGAGCGCCACACCCAGCACGCCGTCGAACGCGCCGGCGCCCGGCACTGTGTCAATGTGCGAGCCGATAATCAGGCGCTTGCCGTCAGTTCCAGAAGGCCGCCACACACCGCGAAGATTACCTACGGCATCGAGCTCGGCTGTCATGCCAATTGCATTCATGCGGGCGCGCAGATGTGCGTGCACGTCGCGCATCGGCGCGGTAAGAAACCGGCGTGTAATGCGGTCCGGCTCCTCGCTCATTGTGGCAATGAGATTACATTCTTCAATCGCCCTCAACGCGCGGTCTCTCATCGCCGCACCAGCTCTCTGCCGCGCGGAGAGCCAATGAAGCAATTTGCGCCTTCATCCGCCTTAAAGATTTGCTCGCCACGTAACCAGGTTTCCAGCACTCGCCCTCGCAGCTCCGCGCCAATATAGGGCGAAAGCTTGTGGCAAAAGTGCAGATGCTCCGGCGCAACCGTCCAGACGGCGTCTGGATTGAAAACCACGAAATCCGCGTCGGCGCCTTCTGCCAGCACGCCTTTTTCCCCGGCCAGTCCGGCCAAGTGCGCGGGTCCGACGGCCATCCACTTGGCGATGCGCTTCATTGCCGCTGCCGAATCTATACCGCGCCGCTCAAGCGCTGTCCAGATCACAGGCAGCGCCAGCCCAAGACTCGCGATGCCCCCCCAGGCCAGATCGAAGCGACCGTCTTCACGCCGCTTCATCGCCGGCGGGCAAGGCGAGTGGTCCGTGGTAACCATATCGATCAACCCCGATTCGAGAGCGGCCCACAGCGCCTCGCGATTGGCCAGCCCTCGAAACGGCGGAGCGCATTTGAACTCCGTTGCGCCATCGGGAATCTCTTCGGCGGCAAACCAAAGATACTGCGCGCATGTTTCAATGGTGATCGGGACGCCACGCTCGCGCGCCTTGGCAAGCAGCGGCAAAGCCTGGGCGCTGGCCAGATGCACAATGTGAATGGGCGTATCGAACTCTTCGGTAAGGCGGATGAGCAGCGCAATCGCTTCAACTTCCGCGGCGTCCGGGCGCGAGGCGAGATAAGTTGAATACTTGCGCCAATCCGCGCCTGATGCATTGAGCGACTCGGTCGCAGCATTCACCGGGCCGGCAACTTCGGCATGAACCAGCAAGGGCAGGCCGGTTCCGCGCAATTTGCCAAGAGCCAACCGCAACTCAGCTTCATCGACCCAACTGAAGCCGTCGATCCCGGAATGAATGAGAAAACACTTAAAGCCTGGCACACCGGCAGCGGCCAGCGCAGGCAGCGCCTCGGCGTTGCCGCGCACCACACCGCCCCAGGCGGCCCAGTCAACGCAGCTTTGTTTTTTAGCAGCGGCGCGCTTTGCTTCGAGAGCGCCTACGTCGATGGTCTCGGGCACACAGTTCAGCGGCATGTCCACAAGCGTCGTTACCCCGCCCGACGCCGCGGCCCGCGTAGCCGTCGAGAAGCCTTCCCACCCTTCGCCTTCCGAATCTGTCCGGCCGGGATCGTTGATGTGAACATGCGAGTCCACCAGGCCGGGAAGCAGAACGCGATCTCCAAAATCGTGCAACGGCGCGGCTGCCGGCACGTCATTCCAGCTTCGGACCTGGGCAATGCGCTCGCCCTCGACGAGGACGGTTGCGGGAGCGAGTCCCTGCTGCGTAAGAACGCGCGTTGAACGGAATGCCTGTGCCATACTGTTCTTACTTTCGACCCGCCGGAGGGTGGTAACACAAGCTTACGATGTCTCGCCAACCCAATCCCGAATTTATGCGTCGCGCAATCGCGCTGGCCACTCAGAACGTTACGAGCGGATCGGGCGGCCCATTTGCGGCGGTGGTCGTGCGCCAGGGGCAGATCGTGGGCGAGGGCGTGAACACCGTGACTGCCGCGCACGATCCAACTGCGCACGGCGAAGTCAACGCGATCCGCGCGGCATGCAAGGCGCTTGACAGCTTTAGCCTCGCGGGCTGCGAACTCTACACCAGTTGCCAACCCTGCCCCATGTGCCTTGCGGCCTGCTACTGGGCGCGGCTCGACGCCATTTTCTACGGCGCCAATGCTGCCGACGCCGCCCGCGCCGGATTCGACGACGCGTTTCTCTACGAGGAATTTCGCAAAGACGATTCGGCGCGCGCTCTCCCCGCCGCGCAATTGCTAGGCGGCGAAGCCTGGGCCAGCTTTGCCGCATGGATCGAGTCGGAGAGCAAGATCAAGTACTAATGATCGACTTACTGTTCAACTAATGCATCCGCAATTGCTAATTGCTCGTCCAGCGCGGCAATGCCCAGGTCAAGCTCGTCTTTGGTCACAATAAGTGGCGGGGCAATTACGAAGTGGCTGACCCAGGCCTGAATTGAAACTCCTTGCGCCATCATCTTGCCAGCTATCTGATCCACAACCAGCGGCTTGCCTTCCACCTTGTCGAGCATGGTGTTGAATGGCTGCTTGGTGGCGCGGTTCTTGACGATTTCAACGGCGAAGAAGAGTCCCAATCCGCGCACATCGCCTACGGACGGATGCTTCACTTTGAGCGCCTCAAGTTTTTCGCGAACATACGGCTCAAGTTCAGCGGCGCGATCTACGAGCTTGAGCCGTTGCATCTCTTCGATAGTCGCAACGGCCGGTCCCAGTGTCACTGGATGCGCTTCATAAGTGTGTCCATGCGAGAAGTAATGATCCTCGAAGTAATCGGCGATCTTAGTGGTCGTGGCGCAGAGGCCGAGCGGTACATAGGCTGATGTTATTCCCTTTGCGGTGACGAGAATGTCGGGCTTAACATTCCAGTGGTCCATTGAAAACCATTTACCCGTGCGGCCCCAGCCGGCCATCACTTCATCGCCAATCATCAAAACACCATACTGGTCGCAGATTTTGCGCAGGCGCGGAAAGTACTCCGGCGGGGGAACCAGCACGCCGTTGGTGCCCACTACTGGCTCAAGGATGATGGCCGCAACGTCGCTCTCGTTGCGGATCATATGCTCTATGTAGTCCGCGCAAGCGATGTTACAGGCTGGATAAGTGTGCTTGATGGGACAGTCGTAACAGTTCGTCTCCGGCGCGAAGATAAAGCCGGATCCTTTTCCTCCCGGCTCCATGGCCCATCTGCGCGGGTCGCCGGTGGCTGCGATTGAGCCGTTCGTTGAGCCATGATAGGAGCGGTAGCGCGAGATGATCTTGTTCTTGCCGGTATACATGCGCGCAATCTTGAAGGCAGCTTCGTTCGCCTCGGTTCCGCTGGTGGCGAAGAAAAACTTGTTTAGGCCCTTGGGCAGCACTTCAAGGAGCTTTTCGCTAAGCCGAGCGCGCGCCCGCGTAGCGTGGCCTGGGGCCACATAGGCCAGTTCGCGAGCCTGCTCCGCGATCGACTCCACCACGCGCAGATTCTTGTGGCCTAGATTTACGCACATCAATTGCGATGAAAGATCGAGATAGCGTTTGCCCGCGCCGTCGATAAACCAGCAGCCCTCGGCGTCCGCTATGTGCAGCGGCTTCCAGGTCTTCTGGAACCGCCATGTCCCATAATTCGTCTGCCGCGTAATCGAACTAATCTGCTCGGATGTAAGTTCGTCCAGTTGGGAAACCTCGCTCATGAATTGCCTCTCCCGAAGGCGGTGCTTCAGGACATCCTATCACTCAGGGAGCATCGAATGAAGTGGCTTTCGTCATCGGGGCCATTGGGATCGATCCGCCAAGCGGGTTCTAAAAACTGCTCCAAAGGGCCTGATTATAGACTTCGTGATGGTACTGCACCTCGGAACCCTTGACAAAGGTCCCCAGCTCGCGCGGGGATCGGTTGGCAGTGGCCTGCTTCAGATCGGCGAAGCGGCCCTGCACATCCGCGCCCAGAATCTCAGTAATCCACTCCGACGATTTAAAGTCGTCGATCGCGTCGTAGATGTTATCGGGAAGATAGCGGTGCGCCTGGCGCAGGTTGTCGATGGTGGCAGTAGTCCCGTCGATGCCGGTCTTGAAGATTGAGTAAAGGGTTAGATAGGGGTTGGCGTCCGGCGACACGGAGCGCACCTCGACGCGCATGGACTTGGAGTTGCCGATGGGTATGCGCACCATGGAACCGCGATCCGTGGCCGAGGCTTTGATTTGGTTGGGCGCCTCGAAGTGCGGGTCGAGACGGCGATACGCATTAACGCTGGGGTTGGTGATCAGGCAGATATCCAGGGCATAAGTCAGGATGCGATCGATAAAGTCCCATCCGAACGCGGATAGCTTCTCTTGCCCCTGCGGATCCCAGAACAAGTTAGTCTTGTCTTGGGAGATGGATACATTCGAGTGCATGCCGCTGCCATTCACGCCGACTACCGGCTTGGGAAGAAAGCAGGCTGTGCAACCCATGTTATTGGCTATCTGGCGAGTTAATAACTTGTAGAGCTGAATCCGGTCCGCCGCCGACACTACTTCGCCGTACCCGTAGTTGATCTCGAACTGGCTGGGCGCAACCTCGGGGTGGTCCTTTTCGTTCTGGAAGCCCATGGCCCGCTGTACTTCAGCCGAGGTGTCGATGAATTGGCGCAACGGATCGAGCGGAAGTACGTGATAGTAGCCGCCCGAGCTGACAAATTCAAAGTTGCCCGTTTCATGGTAACGCTGCTCTGCATCCTTGCCCGCGAACAAAAATCCCTCGATCTCGTTGGCCGCGTTCAGCGTGTAATTCTTTTCCTTGTAGAGGGTGTCGGAATAGTTCTTGAGCACGCCGCGCAGGTCGCCCGAGTAAGGGCTTCCGTCCTTATCGATGATGGTGCCGAATACGAGCACTTTTCCGGCGCCGAAGACGTCCGCAGGCACCCAGTAGAATGCGCTCCAGTCGATGCCCAGGCGCAAATCGCTCTCTTGCTGCGCGGTGAAGCCGCGGATCGACGAGCCATCGAAGGTCAGATTCTCGTAGGCGCCGAGCAGAAAGTTCTTGTCGTAATCGAGCAGGTGCAGCCGACCCTCAAGGTCGCTGAAGACCACGGTGACGGCCTTGATGCGCTTCTCGTCGGTCAGATACTTGATCCGCTTCTCACGGATTTCGTCATCCGAAACGCGGTTTACGCGATCGGCTTTGGCCGCCAGATTAAACTCTTCCAACGCATCATACGAGAGGGCTAGAAAATTGCGATATTCAGTGGACATGGGTCTCCTTCAGGTGAAGAAATTGGGGACATTCACCAGAATAGACCACCGCCGCCGGAAGGATCACCCTGAATTTGACTCGAGTATCGGGAAGCCGGAAGCACAACACCCCCAAACTTCCCCATACCCCGACCGCGGCAAGAAGAAAGTCAAACTCGGTGCGGTTCGCTCGGCCATTCTTGTTCGCCCACCCTGTCCAAATTTCGCGCAGGATGAGCGAACAAAATGTCGCATTAAGGCTTGGGAACGCTATTGATCGTCTTCAGAATGCGCGAGACGATCTGATAGGGATCGCCCTCGGAGTTCGGGCGGCGATCTTCCAGATAGCCCTTGTAGCCGTTCTTGATGAAGTTAACAGGCAGCCGGACCGAAGCGCCACGATCGGAGAGACCGTAGCTGAATTTATCGATGGCTTGCGTTTCGTGCAGGCCTGTCAAGCGCAGATGGTTATCCGGGCCATATACGGCGATGTGCTCGGGGACGTATTTCTCGAACGCCTTCATCAGGGCTTCGAGATACTCCTTGCCACCCACCTCGCGCAGATATTTAGTTGAGAAGTTGCAGTGCATGCCTGATCCGTTCCAGTCACCCTTGAGCGGCTTGCAGTGCAATACAACATCCACTTCGTATTTCTCGCAGAGGCGCATCAACAAGTAGCGTGCAGTCCAAACGTCATCCGCGGCCTTGGCAGAGCCCTTGGCGAAGATCTGAAACTCCCACTGGCCTTTGGCGACTTCGGCGTTGATGCCTTCATGATTGATGCCGGCGTACAGGCAGGCGTCCCAGTGCTCTTCGACGATTGTACGGGCAAGACTGCCCATGTATTTGTAGCCGACGCCGCAGTAGTATGGGCCCTGAGGAACAAGCGGGAAGCCGCCTTTCGGCCATCCGAGAGGAGCACCATCTTTATAGAGAAAATATTCCTGCTCAAGACCGACCCACAAGTCAGGATCGTTCTCGATCGTGGCGCGATAGTTAGTGGAGTGCGGCGTGCCATCGGGGTGCATAACTTCGCTGAGAACGATGTAACCGTCCTTCTTGCTTGGATCGGGATACAAAGCCACAGGCTTCAGAACGCAGTCGGACTTGCTGCCCTCAGCCTGCATAGTGGAACTTCCGTCAAAGCCCCAAAGAGGCAGATCGGCAAGGGTGGGTGGCTTCTCAAATGACTTTAGTAGGCCTTTGCCGCGCAGCTCGGGAACGGGCTTCTTGCCGTCAAGCCAGATGTATTCAAGTTTGTACTTTGTCGTCATGGTTCTCCTTTTGGCGGGTAAGCGTGGTGGGATATTCAACAAAATCGTAGAGCCTGAGGCATAAGGAATTCATGAAGATTTTGAAGACAGCCGTGGCGAAGATTTCGGTTACCGGCGATGCGCAACCAGAATCATCAGCAACAGAATTACTACTGGGATGAGAGCCAACGCCCCATAATACAAAATCTTGCGTGTAAGGTGCGACTTGCGCTTTTGCCAGTTCCGCAACTCCTCGCGATCTTCAATGCCAACCTGATCCGGGTGCTCAAGATCTCTTATGAATTCGTGCGCCCTGGCGTATCGTTTTGCGGGCTCGCGCTCCAACGCCCGGTACAGAATCTCTTGCAGCTGCGGTGAAATTGACGGGTCGGCAACTCGCGGAGGGGTGGGATGATTCAGCAGGCGGTCGTTCATGGCCGCCATCGGCGACGGGCCTGAGAACGGAAGCTTTCCGGTGAGCATTTCATACAGAATCACGCCCACGGAGAAGATGTCCGACCGGCCATCGCCGCGCTTGCCTTTTACCTGCTCGGGAGAGATGTAATTCGGCGTTCCAAGCGTGGCAGTGAAGTTGGCGTAGGTGAGCCGTCGCGCGGCTGAGTCGCTGGCGATGCCGAAGTCGATCAGCTTCACATTGTCGTCCGCATCGACCATGATGTTTTCCGGCTTCAAGTCGCGGTGCACCACGCCGTTGGCGTGAATGTATTCGAGAGCCTCCAGTACGCCGATAGCGATGCGAATCGCCCGGTCTTGCGGAATCTTGCCTTCATCCAGAATGTTGCGCAGCAACCGGCCTTCGCACCATTCCATCACCATGTAAATTCGGGAGCGCTTCTCGTCGGCATAGACGCGCATCACCTTGGGATGATCGAGTTTTTCGCCGATGCCAGACTCGCGTTTAAAGCGGTCGAAGAGAATCGGGTCGGCTTCAAGATCCGGATGAGGGATTTTTAGGGCGACGACGCGGTTATCGCGGGTGTCTACCGCGCGATAGATCGAGGCCATGCCGCTGCGTGCGACCGGTGCTTCAATGAGGTAGAAATCGACCTGCGAACCGGCCTCTAAGCTGTCGTGATAACCCATCGTGCGCAATGCTCCCGGATAGCTTGTACTACTCTATAGGGAAATGGCGGCCTGACGGTAAGGAATCCGTAAGGCTGCTGGAAATCCTGAGCCATTTAGAGGCCTCTGGCTCAGGTAGGCAGCCGGTAAGGCCTGCCGCGATACATACCGATCTGCTCGACGGATCGAATGCGGATGACCTGCGCCGTTGTGTTGTCGTTGCCGTCGATCTCGACCGCGCGGGCCACCAATTCCCTCGCAATTTCATCGATGTTCTTGTTTTGGGAAACGATGCGGGCCAGCTCCGCTTCGCCCAACTCATCATGGAGGCCGTCGGAGCACAGAACCAGCACGTCGCCGGCCTGCAGCGTGACAGCGGTTGTATCCGGTGAAACGAACATCTCCGGCCCCAGCGAGCGGATCAGCACGTGACGCGACTCGGACTCGGCCATCTCGCTGGCTGAGATGATTCCCATCTTGCGCTGCTCGTTGACCCAGGTGTGGTCCTGTGTAATCTGCTTGGCCTTGCCGCTGCGCACCAGGTAGCAGCGGGAGTCGCCCACATGAGACACAATGGCCTGGTCGTAGCGGATTGCGCACGCCACCAGGGTTGTGGCCATCTTCTTGCCCCGGTATTCGGGCGCCAATGTGCAATCGTGCACGGCGGCGTTGGCGTGCTGAATCAGGCGGGGAAGCAAGCTGATCAGCATGGTGCCCGCCTGCGCGCCGGCAAACTCCTCGGTAATCACCGAAATTGCCTTCGACGAGGCAACCTCGCCCAGATCCATGCCGCCCACTCCGTCGGCAACGGCAAACAGGTAACCGTGGGTCCGGGCCTGTTGGCGCGAAGCGGGGATGAACGATCCCATCGCGTCTTCATTGTTTTTACGAACTTTTCCGAAGTCGCTTACCTGGGCGAACTGTACTTCCAACATGGGCGCCGCCGCCTCAAGCATCCCCATCGCGTGGGCCAGATGCCATCTGGAGATTGTTAAACATCGCTTACAAAAACGCCACCTGGGCGGTCATCCTGGGGCCCCAAACAGGCGGTCATCCTGAGCGAAGTCCGCCGCGGCGGAGTCGAAAGCCTGCCCGCCGTGGCGGGGACGTGCATTTCCATCGTGCACTTCCGTAAGGAACCTCTCTGATACCACACTAGAACCTGCGCAATAAAGATGAAATGAGGAATCTGAAACGAGCCGCCGGTCCAGTAATTCGCCCTCCAAGCCGAAAGCGATTCTTCCCTGGAAATGTGGAGTAATGAGCCGCGGCAGTCGAAGAACTTTAATGGAGCCGAACACGTTCACTCTTGTACGCCAAGCGTGCGCGCTTACGTGGTAGATTCGCAGGTCAGTACCGCGTTCTGAAAGGACCTCTCATTATGAATGCACGGAGAAATGCTCTTCCGCTTTTCACCGCACTTCTTGCTGCCACCTGCCTTCCCGTCGCGGCAACCTCACAAGCCATACCTAACAGCACGGCGATCGACGCCGAAGTCAGCAAGATACTAGCTCGCACCCACGCCAACGGCATGGCTGTTGCGGTCATCGATCACGGCAAGGTCGACTACGTCAACGCCTACGGCATCCGTGACGCAAAAGGAGATCCGTTGACCACGGACACGGTCATGTATGGCGCGTCGCTCACCAAGGCAGTGTTTGCCTACACGGTCATGCAGTTGGTCGATCAGGGAAAGCTTAAACTTGACACACCGCTGAAGAACGATCTGGACAAGCCGCTGCCGAGCTATGGCCCCGATCCCACTTTTCCGGACAAATATGGGCCCTATAAAGATCTGGCCGACGATCCGCGTTGGGAAAAGATCACGCCGCGAATGTGCCTGACTCATTCCACCGGCTTCAGCAACT
>CAZSVJ010000021.1:0-24273 GCA_964610185.1 uncultured Occallatibacter sp.
GCCCTGTTCCTTGGCGGCCTTTTCCAGGTCTTCAAGGGTTTCAAGGTTATATTGCTTGCGAAACTCGTTGAGCCGGTTGATCAGCTCGGTCTCGCCGGTGATGCCGAGTTCCTTGCCCTTCGAAAGCAGCAGCTGCTGGTCGATCAGGTTGCGGAGCAGATCGTTGTGGGCTTCGGAGATCTGCTGCATGGTGGCGCCATGCTGCCGCATCTCGTCGTCCAGTTGCTTCTCCGCGCGGTCGTAGTCGGAGGTGGTGATGATCTGATCGTTCACGCGGGCGACGATATCCTCGACCGTGTTGCCGCCATATGGGCTCTCAGGCGCGGCGGGACGCGTCTGCGCCAAAGTCGAACTTGCGAGCAGCAGCGTAGCGAACACGAAAGCCGCGAGATTGCGAAAAAGTCTCTGAGTCATAAGGTTTTCAACGGCAGGGGCCAATTCCTGATTCCCTGGAGTATAGACGCCATTGTAAATGGCTGGGCAGCAGGAACGCGATTCCTGAACGGAAACTGGCGCGAATGATGCCGGAAGGCGGCGTTAATTGAGAGGTGGCGGCCCCGAGCGACGGGGAACAAGTTTTTGGATTCAGAGGTCCCAAATGGGAAGCTTGGACAGTCCGAAAGCCAACGCACCTATGCTCCCGCTGCTACCCGAAAGAGTTCTTCCAGCGTCAAAACAGTTGAGTGGTATACTTCTTGCTAAGACGGCTCTGCCAGGGCCTTTTTGAGCGGCTTCCCAACTCTCTCAGCCTTGCCGATTTCGGGCAGGGTTCATTTTTTACGAGAAACCGTCTAACTACTAGAACCGTCTAACCACTGGTGGTGATCCGGGAGTCTCGAACCGGGAAGGACTCAGTTATGCACCCGCCGCAATCGCCGTTCGGAGGTTCGTTCCGCCTATGACTCCTCGCGCCCGCCGCGCACTCTTTGCCGTCGTTCTGTTTTTCGCCGTCTGCGCTGTTGCAGGCACCGTGCTGCAGCGCAGGGTGGGTGCTCAGTCTTCGACAGACGAAAGCCAGCTCCGCGACAGCCTCAAATCGTTTACAAACGTGTACGCGATCGTGGAGCAGAACTACGCCGAGCCCATCGACGGCGACAAGGCCGACGCGGCCATCTACGACGGGGCGATTCCCGGCATGTTGCGAGTGCTTGACCCGCACTCGAATTTCTACGATCCCAAGGCTTACGCACGGATGCGCGAGGAGCAGCATGGGCGCTACTACGGCGTGGGCATGACCATCCAGCAGCCCATAGTGGGCGGCAAGGTCTATGTCGTGTTTCCCATGGAGGGCGCGCCGGCGTTCAAGGCGGGCATTCATCCCGGCGACGTGATTTCCGCCGTGGACGGCAAGAACACCGACGGCATGACCTCGGACCAAGTGGCCAAGGCGCTCAAGGGGCCCAAGGGCACGCACGTGCAGGTGGCAATGACCCGCGTGGGCGAGGCAAAGCAGCTGAATTTTGACTTGGTGCGCGACGAGATTCCCAACCCCTCGGTGGATCTGGCATATGAGATTCGCCCCGGCGTCGGCTACATTCACCTGAAGCAGTTTCAGGAGACCACGGCGCAGGAGGTCAACGACGCCATTGACGGCTTCGCCAACCTCAAAGGCCTGGTCTTCGACCTGCGCGGCAATCCAGGCGGGCTGCTGAGTCAGGCCGTGGATGTGTGCGATCACCTGCTGGCCAAGGGACAGAACATCGTTTCGCAACGCGGGCGCGCCTATCCCGACGTGAACTACACGGCCCAGCACGGCAACGACGGGCGCACCTTTCCTATCGTCGTGCTGGTGAACCGCAATACGGCTTCAGCGGCGGAGATTGTGAGCGGCGCATTGCAAGACCACGACCGCGCGCTGATTGTGGGCGAGACCACGTTCGGCAAGGGACTGGTGCAGACGGTTTACAACCTAAGCGAAAACACCGGCCTGGCGCTGACGACGTATCACTACTACACGCCGGCGGGGCGGCTCATCCAGCGCAACTACGAGGGCGTTTCGCTCTACGACTACTACTACAACCACGCCGGGGCGCTGCCCTCGAACTCGACCAACCAGGAAGTCAAGCTGACCGACTCCGGGCGCACCGTTTATGGCGGCGGCGGCATTACCCCGGATGAAAAAATCGAAGCCCCCAAGAGCAGCCACTTCGAGGATGAGTTGGCTTACAAGGATGTGTTCTTCCAGTTCGCGCCGATTTATGTGTCGAAGCACACGGTGGACAAGAACTTCCAGGTGGACGACGCAGTGCTCGGCGAATTCAAGCAGTATCTGACCAGCCAGAGCATTCCCTGGACCGAAGCCGACCTGACTGCATCGATGGACTGGCTGAAAATGGGTATCAAGGACAAGATCGTAACCATCGAGGACGGGCAGTTGGACGGTTTGCGTGTCCGCGCCGGCTGGGATCCGGAGATCCAGAAAGCGCTCACATTTCTGCCCGAGGCGCAGGCCCTTGAAGATAATGCGCACAAGGTTCTGACGGAGAAGGCGGAAGCGCGTAAGTCTGGAACCGACCTCGATCCGACCCGGCAATAACGAATCAATGCGTGGCTATTCCGGGCATCGCAACTGGCCGTCCTTACGAGGACGGCCAGTTGCGTTTGCTCCCATCTCTACGCCGGCAGCAAGTTTGCCGGGAATCATTCGCATGAATTAATCGTTGCGCATGAATATCTCTTGACCGGCGTTCGAGTTACTTCTTCGGAATTGTAAGCTGCGCGCCCTCGCCAACTTTGTAGGTCTCCGCAAAACTGCGCTGGTTGATCCCGAGCGAGAGCCGTCCGCGCGAGTCGATGTAGAAAAGCTCCTTGCCAACCGGCACATCGCTGAATGTCCTCACGAAGGGAAAGATGAAGTGCTTGCCATCGATCGTGACCGGGACTTGGTCGCCGATTTTATAGGCGAGTTGAGCGAAAGTCTCCGCCGGCACGTTGAGCACGAGGTTGCCGAATGGCCCATCGGTGCCGATGACCTGTCCGTGAATGCCGGCTGCGTCAATGGTCGCACTGTTCAGATCGAGCCGCACGAGTTTGCTCACGTCGAGAGCGGGGCCGGCCTGCGTCCAATCGTCGCCTCGGGCGGCATGGGCTCCGGCTGGTGAAAAAATGTCGCGCCCATGAAAGGTGGAGGAGATGCCCGAGCCGATCATCCACGCCGGGTTGGTAATCTCGTGAGCTTCGACAATGCCGTCGCGATCCTGGACAAGTGTAAGCAGGCCGTTGTCTGGCAAAACGAACAACTGCCCGACGCGAGACTTGGCGATGATGGCTTTGCGCTTGGAACCGACGCCGGGATCGATAACCACGACGAAGACCGCGTCCTTGGCAAAGTATGGCGCCGATCCAGCCAGGAAACGCGCGCCCATGGCGATGTTATAGGGCTCGGACTGGTGCGTGATGTCGATGATGCGCACGCCGGGAGCGACGCCGTCCATGACTGCCTTGCAGATGCCCACGGCGTCATCCTTGACGTCGAAGTCGGTCATGAAGCCGATGACTCTCGGTTGCTGCTGCGCTGACGCTGCGAAGCCAAACACGGCGGCCATGGCTATTGCAATAAGAAATCCCGCTGACCTCTTCACGCGAACAAACCTCCGGATCTCTCCCATGGTATCGCGTCGAAGAGATGTGAGCCGGCTGTCCCAAACAAACGCTGCTGATCTGACCATCCTAGCGCTTGTTATGCGGCAGACCGAAACTCAGTCGTCGTCTGAATCCCTAAGCGGTGTGCGCACCCACGCCCAGTGCACGAGAAGCGTGTGTTCGTCTTTGTCGAAGTCTTCGTTGTAGTGATGCACATGAGGATCCGGGACCTGAACTGACGACGTTTCCTTCAAGCCGATCCCGGAGAGAATTGTTACGAACTCATCCAGTGGGCCGTATCCATAGATCAAATTGTGACGGTCGTATACCAGCATTGCGGCACCTGATACAGAAGCGATCCAAAGATGATGGCGTCCGTCGTTTTCAAGGAAGTTCCTGAATCCATGCAAGAAACCTTTTGCGGCATCGCGTGTCTGAGGTTCCGGGCACTGATATCGTCCCAACTCACCCCCTCCCCGCGGCACCACAAGCACATACAGAAGCCAGAATGGCTCGGGCATGACATCAATCAGACGAAGGAGGACGTCGACCTGATCGCGCGCAGGCGCAATCGCCAGTCGAGTTGCTCCGGAGGTTGGTTGGAAGGCCCAGACATTCGGGAACTCGTAGGGCCGATCGTCCGGGCTCAGAAATCCAAATTTGTAAAGATCGTCCACGGCTCAAAGTATCGCAGACCGATGCAGCTTTGCTGGAGAGAGAATCTCAGATACCATCGCAAATATCTATGATTCACCAACGAACCTTGCCTAGCTTACTTCTTCTTTTTGCTCTCTCGCCGATGGCCGCAGCGAGGTCCAGGCCAATCGCGGTGAAAGTTGTTGTGGTAACCATGTTTGAGGTGGGCGCCGATACTGGCGACGCGCCGGGCGAACTGCAGTACTGGGTCGAGCGCGATCACCTGGACCGGATCTATCCGCTCAGCGCCGGATATCATGCTGCGCGCATGAACGGAGACGGCGAGATGGCGGTGCTGACCGGGCAGGGCACTGCACACGCGGCGGCGACGATCATGGCGCTCGGCCTCGATCCGCGCTTCGACTTGAGTCACGCTTACTGGATCGTCGCCGGCATTGCGGGAGGAAGTCCCGACCGCGCTTCGCTTGGGTCCGCGGTGTGGGCGCGCTGGGTTGTGGATGGAGATTTGGGGTACGAGATCGATGCGCGCGAGATTCCACCGGACTGGTCAACAGGCTATCTGCCGCTGCGCAAGTCTCGGCCTTTTGAGGCGCCGGCCGCTCCGCTTGAAGGCCAGTTGTATGCGCTCAATCGCGGCCTCGCTGAGTGGGCCTTCAATTTGACTAAGGCGACTCCGCTCGCCGACTCGGACCAATTGAAGGAGATTCGCGGCAACTTCGATGGAGCTACAGCTCAGAAGCCTCCGTTCGTAACCATGGGCGACGAGCTTTCCTCCTCGACGTATTGGCATGGAAAGCTGTTTGACGCCTGGGCTACGGAGTGGGTGAACTACTTCACCAATGGCCAGGGAGAGTTTGCGACCACGGCTATGGAGGATACCGGGACCTTGCAGTCGTTACAGTTTCTGGCCAACGCAGGAAAAGTCGATTGGCGCAGAATCCTTGTTCTGCGAACGGTAAGCAACTTTGACCGCCAGCCGCCCGGCATGACAGCGGCGGAAAGTCTCGCCACTCAGCGGATCGGCAAGTACGGCGCGTACCTGCCTTCGCTCGAGGCCGCATACATGGTTGGGCACGCAGTGGTCGGCGAGTTGATTGCGCATTGGCCGAAGTATGAGCAAGCTGCGATCGGCGCGAATGATGTTGCGCCGGCCAAGCCTTAGCGTCGTGAACGATTCACCTTTCGGCGGAACAATACTCTTCAGCGTTGCCGTGCGCGAAGCGCCCTTGGCGGATGTGGCCCGGCGGGTGCAGAATGCTTGAGTCAACCAAATTTATTATGGATTGCATTCTGCGCGCCACTGCCGGTCGCGTGCGGGAGCGCAATCGTTAGGAAGCCTTGATGCATTCAGTATGGTTCGGCGAGTTTATGGGCACGCTTGTCCTGGTGCTGTTGGGCAACGGCGTGAATGCCGGGGTAACGCTTCGCAAGTCCTACGCTGCGGACGCGGGATGGATGGTGATCGCCGCGGGATGGGCGCTGGCCGTGCTCTGCGGTGTGCTAGTGGCGCAGGCCTTCGGCAGTGTGGGTGCAAACCTCAACCCCGCCATTACGCTGGCCGTGGCGGTGAACAGCGGAGATTACTCCCAGTTGCTGCGCATGTGGTCCGCGCAGTTGCTTGGCGCCATGGCAGGCGCGGCGCTGATGGCCTTGCATTATGCGCCCCATTGGAAGCTCACGCCTGGACCCGTCGACAAGCTAGGCGTCTTCTGCACCAATGCAGCGGTGCGCAGCCCGGTGTTCAACATTCTGAGCGAAGCGCTGGGAACGGCTGTGCTGGTAGTGGTGGCTGCGTCCATCGGCTCGCACGGCGTTTCACCAACGGGGCCTGCGCCTGCGCTTGCGCCGTGGCTGGTCGCCAGCCTGGTGTGGGGCATCGGCCTTTCTCTTGGCGGGACGACAGGGTATGCGATTAACCCCGCGCGCGATCTCGGTCCGCGCCTCGTTCACTGGCTATTGCCGATTCCCGGCAAGGGCGGATCGAACTGGCGCTATGCGCCGATTCCGATCGTCGGCGACCTTGCAGGCGCGGCGCTGGCAGGGCTGCTGTTGCATTACGCGCATTTGTAGCGTGGCCAAATCCCCGCTTACCAACTCACGACGGTAACAGAAAAAGGTGCGAGATCGAGTTTGCCTTCGATGAGCTTTACGGTGCGAGCGGGGTTTTCACCGGAGTCTACATCCACAGTGAGTGCGCTGGCCTTGGCGGCATCCTCTAACCGCACTTCAATCGCCCGGTTGCGCCTGTTCACCAGCAGCAGCTTTTTCCCAGCCGGCGTGACGAATGCCTGCGCGGCTAGATCGTGTGAGCCGATCGAGGTTTCAACCAGCTTGTCGCCGGGATGGAAAGAATCCTTGAGCAGCTTGAGCGCCCAGAATCGCGCGTTGGGTTTGTTTGTGACCCAATCCATCATGCTCACGCTGGGAAACTGCGTCGGATAGCCCACCAACTGCGACTCGCCGATAATGTCGATCTGCATCCGTGAGAGCTCGATGTAGAGGTACGCGTAGAGCGACGCGGCCAAGTTCCAGTAGGCGGGCGGCGGCGCCACGTTGTCCCCGGCTTTGTTGTCGGTTGGCAAAATCGCGCCCAACTCATCCAGATCGCTCTTCGTCCGGGGCGAGAGGCGCTTGCGAATGCTCTCGATATAGCGCACTGCGGTCAGAAAGCCGTCGGCCTGATCGAAGAATGTGTATTGCCAGTCGTTGACGGTTTGTGCCGGGTCTGAAATTGCGTAGAAGTGGTAGGAGATGTAGTCGATCGGAATGTTCGCCTTGTGATTGGCGGGATCGAGGAAGTATTCGAAGTAGTGAGGATTGTCGCGAGGAGCCTCAAGCGCCAGTCCCATGAACTTCGTCTCCGGGCTGACGCGGTGAATGGCATCGACGATGGCGTCATAGCGCTCGGTGTACTGCTCTGGGGTGGTTGAATGCTCGCCCTCGGGTTCGTTGAGCACCTCCCAAACCGGAATCTTGAAGTTGTAGCCCGATTCGTGCCTGACGCCGATCTCATCTGTGAAACCGCCGTTGACGTACCAACTCACAAGGCGGGCGTAGTACTGGCCCAACTCCTTTCCGTCGGGATCGAGCAGCTCAGTGCCTTGCGTGTAATTCCACGTCACCTGGTTGGGGTCGGCAGGGTAGGTGACAGGCTTGTCCGTCCTAATGAGCCACGCCGGCATGGTGCTGAAGTTGATCACGGTGGGATGACCATCGGTCGCGGCGAAAAAGTCTTTCATCATGGGGTCGATAAAACTGAAGTCCCAACTGGTCTTCTGAGCGGTGGGCGGCTCGAGCTCGGCGACCGCAAGTCTTGGATAGGGCAGCCACGGCACATAGCGCACAAAGTCCGCGCCCAGATCCTTGACAGCTTGGTAAGAGGCGGCGCTCAGCGGATTGCCTGGCCGTAGCGGCGGGTTCACCACCACCTGTAGCGTCGGCGTGGATCGCGAGACGGCCGTGACCTTGTCCCAATGAATCGACAGAGACGCCGCCTGCTGCGCGCGCGCGCCTAAGCTCGTTAGGCCCATCGCTGCCACAGCGAGCAGGCGGAAGAGATTGCGATCTTCCAGCTTCAACGGGAAAAAAGGATGCATTGCGACTCCTTGCCCATGCATAGCGCGGCGCTGCCCAGACGCGTAAACAGAATTCAAAGCAATTGCCCTTCCCCTCATTCCAAATACGACCCGACGACGGCGAGCGCGGCGATGGCGGCTGTCTCGGCGCGGAGGATGCGCGGGCCAAGCGATGCGGCGATCCAGCCATTGGCATCGAAGAGCGCCTCTTCCTCGGGAGCCCATCCGCCTTCAGGACCGATGGCAATTTCCAGCTTGGGCATCTCCTCCTGTGCCGTTGTTATTGCTTCGTCCAATGCGTGGCGCAAGGTAGTAGTGCGCTCCTGCTCGGCCAGCACAATGTGTGCCGAGCTCATCGCGAAGGGCATTGCCGCGGAAGCTGCCCTGACACGGTCGGCCAGCGGAGCTGGCTCGTGAATCACTGGCACATCGGAACGGCGCGACTGTTGGGCAGCTTCGTGTGCAATGCGGCGCCACCGTTCCGCGCGCTTCTCGGCTGCCAGAGCAAGATGCTTCTCGGTACGGCGCGCAATTACCGGCGCAACCGCGGCAACGCCAAGTTCAGTGGCCTTCTCGATCGCCCACTCCATGCGGTCGAATTTGTATACAGCCATCACTAGCGTAACGGGGAGCGCAGGGTCGGCCTGCATCTCGGCGATGAGATTGAAGCGAACCTCAACGGGCGTGACCGCAGCCACCTCGGCATGGAAGACGTGGCCGCCCGCAACCACATCGGCTTCCATCCCCGGCTCGGCACGCAGCACGCGCGCCATATGTTCGGCCTGCGCGCCGGCTATGGTGGCGGTGGCCTCGTCCCAATGTTCGGCAATCCAGCGTCGTCTCGTCATCATGGTCTTTCGAGCGTATTCCCTATTTGCAAATTCTATTCCATCCGCATAAACACCCATAAACACTGAGGGGGACGCTCTGAGCGTCCCCCTCGAATGTTGCCTTGTTGTTGGTTGACCGCTACTTCTTTTTTGCGGCCTTCTTAGCGGGCGCCTTCTTGGCGGCTGCCTTCTTTGCAGGTGCCTTTTTCGCTGCCTTCTTGGTTGCCATTTTTGCTATTCTCCCTTTTTGGTGATTTGGAACATTCCTGCAATCCATTTATTGCAGTTGAAGAATGTATAGATTCATCAAACATAAGTGTCAAGGAAAAAACGACATGGTGGTGGAAAAAGCAGCAACAATTTTTTTAGCGCGGAAATGAGAATCGATTGGCAAGAACGAATTTGATCGACGGTTGAGCAAAATTTTTTAGTTCTTGCGCGTCCGATTGCGCAAAAAATGTTGGGAGCATCCGCAAGTTACTTCTCTCTTCTCAGCACTCGATGATGTTCAAGGCAAGCCCAGCAAGGCTCGTCTCCTTGTAGCGAGACTGCATATCGAGGCCGGTTTGATACATGGTGCGGATCACCTGATCGAGCGAGACCTTGTGCGCTTCAGACTCGTTCATCGCCAGTCGTGACGCGTTGATCGCCTTCGCCGCGCCCATGGCGTTGCGCTCGATGCATGGAATCTGCACCAGCCCGCCGATCGGATCGCAGGTCATACCCAGGTTGTGTTCCATGGCGATTTCGGCAGCGTGCTCCACTTGTCCGTTGGTTCCACCAAGCGCGGAGGTGAGTCCGCCCGCAGCCATTGAACAGGCCACGCCTACTTCGCCCTGGCAACCCACTTCCGCGCCGCTGATCGAAGCATTCTCCTTGTAGAGAATTCCGATGGCCGCCGAGGTAAGGAAGAAGCGCATCATGCCTTCGTGGTCGGAATCGGGGATGAAGCGATCGTAGTAGAGCGCCACGGCGGGAACCACGCCGGCTGCGCCATTGGTGGGCGCAGTCACCACGCGCCCACCTGCGGCATTCTCTTCGTTCACCGCCATGGCGTAGACCGTGACCCAGTCGAGCGGGGCCAGTGGATCGCTGCGCTGGCCGTTTGCTTCCTTCTCATGCAACCGCTCGGCCAGCCGGTGAGCGCGACGCCGCACGTTGAGGCCGCCAGGCAAAATTCCCTCCGCCGCGATGCCGCGCTCAATACACGCCTGCATCGTGAGCCAGATGCGCTCAATGCCTTCACGCACCACGTCGACGGGCGCTTGCTGCGAGTTGCGCGCGGCCATGGCGCATTCGTTCTCAAGCATGAGCTGGCTGATGGAAAGCTCGTTGGCGTGCGCCGTGGCCAGCAACTCCGCCGCGCTGTGGAAGGGAAATGGGATCGGCTGCTGATTCTGCGTCTCGGTTGGTCTTCCGGCCGAGTCGGACTGATCGGACGCAGCGTCTTCGTTGACGAAGCCGCCACCAATGGAGAAGAAGGTGCGCTCGTCAATGATCGCGCCGGTCGCGTCGAATGCTTTCAGGCGCAATCCGTTAGGATGCTGAGTGCGCGCGCCAGGAGGAAACATCATGGCGCGTTGGAAAACCAGATCGCCGGGTTCTTCAAACGGGATGGGATGCGTTCCGGCGAGATCGATCCGCCGCCGAGAGCGAATGGCCGCGACAGTAGATTCAATTACCGCGGGATCGATAGTGGCCGGCTCATTGCCCGCCAGGCCTAAGATCACTGCGCGGTCTGTCGCGTGGCCCAGCCCGGTCAGGGCCAGCGAGCCAAACAGCTCCACCTGCACACGCGCAACACGATCGAGCGGAACGCGTGACCCAAGCTCGCGCGCAAAGCGGCAAGCGGCGCGCATGGGGCCCATCGTGTGCGAACTCGAAGGGCCGACGCCAATTTTGTAAAGCTCGAAGAGGCTCGTAGTCACGAATCAAATTGTAGCGCTGATTCGGCCAGGCCGAAGCGCAGCACATCGGGAACCGAAATAACTGGCTTCCATCGGAAAGTCTCAATAGCGTCAGACTACCTCGCAATCGGGGCCGCTCGGGCCGCGCATCGGCATTGGACCGGCTCGTATCCGAAGTCGAAAGACTCCTGGCCACGGAAAAGATTGAAGCGGCAAACAGGGAATTAGGAAGAATTCCCGGGGTCGAGATCTCAAAATGCGCTTCCGTCCCCAATGAGATTGTGCTATATATACGTCATCCAGGACTGCGCATTCGCGCATATCGCGTCCAAGCTAACTCACCACGCCAATACGAAATCCGAATATCCGAGCCTCCTTTGCAACGTGAAAGGATCTACATTGGCCCCTAATTTCGATTTGCGTATTCTTTTGGATCTCAACTCGATGGTTCCGCCCAATAGCCGGGGCGCAATCTTTTGGGACTTTATTGGGAGCAATCCGCTCTGTAGGGGATTCCCCGTTCTCTTTCCTGTGGCAGTACTCTGGTTTTCGAGCGATTCCCGCAAGCGGCGCAGCAGGATGCTGGTGGGGCTGCTGAGTGCCTGTCTGGCGGTCCTTCTGTCGGTGGGGATCCAGCATCACATAAACATCCACGTGCGTCCGTTCCTTGATCCAACGCTTCACCTTCAAAGCACGCCTCCGCCATGGACTTTGGCTTTTCGTCATCTCAACTCCTTTCCCAGTGACACTGCGACCCTATTTTTCGCTCTGACAGCAGTCGCCTTCCTGGAACAACGGATGGCAGGTTGCATTGCATTTCTTTGGAGTTTGATCGCTGCCTGCGCAGCCCGCGTCGCGACCGGATGGCACTACCCAAGCGATATCGTTGGAGGGTTTGTTCTCGGTATTGGCTGTGTCATTCTGGCGACGCGAATCCGCCCCATCCAAACCTTTTTTGAACGCCGGCTCGAGCGATGGCAGCCGCGCATGTACATCGTACATGCGCTGTTGTTTCTCTTCCTGGCTGATGCGTACGTGCTTTTCTCCGGACTGCAAAGTTTCTATAACGTGTTCGCACAGACGGGCGCTTACCTGATCAGCAAGCTCTGACGGGGCGTTGGCCCGCGTTGGCTGGGTTCGCAAAAAAAAACAGTAAAGAGGATTTCTCGCGAAGAATGCGAAACCGCGCGGACGAATCACTGAATACTGCTTCCCGGCCCTTCGTACTCTTCTCCCTTCCCGCCGCGGTCTGCTACACTCGCTCCTACTTTCAACCATGCTATTCAAGGCTCTCAGCGCGGCAGTCTACGGCATCGATGCCAACCTGATCGATGTCGAGGTGGACTATAGCGGCGTGGTTGCCGAGAAGGAAGTCTTCCACACCGTGGGCCTGCCCGACGCCGCCGTACGCGAGAGCCGCGACCGCGTGCGCGCCGCTATCAAGAACTCCGGCTACGGGATTCCGCCCACTTTTATCACCATCAACCTGGCGCCGGCCGACATGAAAAAAGAAGGCGCGGGCTTCGACCTGCCCATCGCCGTAGGAATTCTTGGCGCGTATGGCGCACTGCGCGTCGATGACTTGAGCCAGTTTCTTCTTGTCGGCGAATTGGGCCTCGACGGCGGCGTTCGCGCCGTGCCGGGCATGTTGCCCGTTGCCATTCTGGCGCGTGAAAAAGGGATTCCCAACTTGATTTTGCCCACGGCCAACGCCGCCGAGGCCGCTGTCGTCGAGGGCGTGAACGTCTATCCGGTCTCATCGCTACTCGATGTGCTGGAGCTGCTGAATAGCGCGGTGGTGGGCGTGATCCAACGCGAACCTTATCGCGTCTCCACCGAAAAGCTGCTGGGCGAGCTGCAGCACTTCAGCGTGGACTTCAAGGATGTGCGCGGCCAGCAGACGGCCAAGCGCGCGCTGGAAGTGGCCGCGGCCGGCAGCCACAACATTCTTATGATCGGCCCGCCCGGCTCCGGTAAAACGATGCTGGCCAAACGGCTCCCTTCGATCCTCGCTCCACTCACGTTTGAAGAGGCGCTGGAGACAACCAAGATTCATTCGGTGGCCGGTGTGCTCGATGCTGCTGCGGGCTTAGTGACGCAGCGGCCGTTCCGCGCGCCCCATCACACCATCTCCGACGCGGGCCTTATCGGCGGCGGCATCGTTCCGCGGCCCGGAGAAGTTTCGCTGGCCCACAACGGGCTGCTTTTTTTGGATGAGCTGCCGGAGTTTCCGCGCAACGTGCTGGAGGTGATGCGCCAGCCGCTCGAAGATCACACGGTGACCATCGCGCGCGCTTCCATGTCGCTCAGCTTTCCGGCGCGCTTCATGCTGGCTGCGGCCATGAATCCTTGCCCATGCGGATTCTTCAACGACAAGTCGCGCGAGTGTATGTGTACGCCGCCCATGATTCAGCGCTATGTGGCCAAGATCTCAGGGCCGCTGCTTGATCGCATCGACATTCATATCGAAGTTCCGGCAGTGCAATACAAGGAACTGCGCGGCGGCGCGGCGGCTGAGGGTTCGAGCGAGATCAGGGGCAGGGTGATGGCCGCGCGAGAGCAGCAGCGGCTGCGCTTCATGAAGTCCGGCGACAAGATCTATGCCAATGCGCAAATGACCACGCGACAGATTCGCGCCCACTGCGAGTTGGGCGCCGATGCCGAGCGACTGCTGGAGCGAGCCATGCAGCAGCAAGGGCTGACCGCGCGCGCTCATGACCGCATTCTCAAAGTCGCCCGAACCATTGCAGACCTGGAAGCCGCCGAACATCTGACTGTGGCGCATCTGGCCGAAGCCATCCAGTACCGAACCCTGGACCGCAGTTATTGGGCGTGAAAAAACAGGGAACAGGGAACAAAACCTGACGTCGTCATGGAGTTCTACGGACTCCCATCCATCGAAGTCGCCGCGGCGACTCCGACGGATGGTGCACAGTTTCATTTTCAGCAGGTCGCAAGCGCAGGTGACGCGGGACGGGACAAGTCCTGCTGACCCTGCTTGAACTGCTTACTGAGTGCTAGCCCCTGTTGCTGGTAGGAAGACCCGATGGATCCACCGTAGACTTTGTCGGGCTTGGCTGACATGTTGAAGTAATTCAGCCTGCCTACGAATTGATCGTCCTCCAGCAGTATCGGCATTTGACTGGCCCGCACTTCAAGCACTGCCCGAGTTCCAGGAATCTCGCCTTCGATTCCGTAGCCGAAGCCGGGGTCGAAAAAGCCCGCGTAATGGACGCGGAATTCTTGAGACGCCAGGTCGTAGGGCAGCAACTCCGCGGCAAACTCAGGCGGCACGCGCACGCGCTGCTTTGATGCCAGAATGTAAAACTCTCCAGGTGAAAGGATGCACTGCAACTTTTCGTTTCTGTAAATCGGACTCCAGAATTCAGCGATATCGTAAAAATCGATTTTGCCAAGATCTATCGGAGGCGAGAATTTGTTCGCCATGTACCCGACTACGCCGGAGCTGTTTCCTTGAAGATCCACAGTCAGCCGCAGGCCGCGATCAATTTTGGCTTGCCTGCTCTCGCCGTTGCCTTGCCTGCCTTCGTCGGCTTCGATAAGAGGGTCGTCCTGGTCCAACTGTCTCAGCCTCGCGTCGCCGGCGGCAGCCACTCTTCCCCGCGCAAACCGGAGTTGGTTGAGTCTCGTTCCAGACTGAACAACAACGGGGAAAGTCTGAGAGACCACCTCGATGTAAAGCTTGCCGCTGTATCCTCGCGGCACACGCTCAAACTCATCGCCGAACTCGGTGATAAGCCGGGTGAATATATCCAGTCTCCCAGTAGTGCTTTTGGGGTTGGCAATGCCGTAAATGTCCGAAGGCAGCGCCAAGCTTTCCATCAAGGGGAAGATATAAATTGCGCCGCGTTCTAAGATGGCCGGGCTGGTTATATCAATCGTCTCAATCAGCATCCCGTTCGCCGCGGCTTTATTAAGCAAGGTCGTAGACTTGCCAGCTAGAAAGCTCGCGCGGACTCGATATCCCTCGTGACCCAGGCGCAGGTCAATGCTCGAAGGCTGGACCTGTTCGTCCGCTATTTCGCCGGACGATCGGACGATGCCAGTCTCGATGAAATGGCGGATTTCCTGAGACGGCAGAATGCCTTCGCCGCCTGGCCGCCGATCGGGAAATAGGGGATTCGATGCCAATTCTTCCTCCGCGCCTTTTTTGATTCCCAGTGCCCTGAGTCTAAAGTTAAATCAACAAATGCGCATCCACGAAACCCCAAATAAGGCGGTCATCCTGAGCGAAGCGTTCTACAGCGGAGTCGAAGGATCTGCATTTCCATCGCGCAAACCTGTAAAGAACTTCCGACTCACCACACTAAATCGTGTTTCAAAAATGGTCGCCAAATATCGGTTGCAGTCCTTCAGGGGTTAAAACCCCTTGTCATTCTTGCCCTGATATTCGCCGCAGCGAACGGAATCTTGAGATGCGCTCCTAGTTTCGCGCGGCAGCTGCAAGCCGCCTTGCTCTCTCGCTGAATTCCGCTTGGAAAAAAGAGGCCACGCAGTCTAGGCTACAGAACGAACCTCCGCCTCGCGCCACCGTTTTGCTTTCTGCTATTGACTTCCCGCAATTCGGGCAGATTCCCGACATCCGCAGCTCCGCAAGAACGTCATCTTTGGAATCGGCCATCGGTCTCCTTTTCCTTGCCTCTGGAGACTCCGAAGAATAGCAGGTATCGATGGCGGCGGGCTCTCTGAGAATCTCGGACAGAGTTGTGGAATTCTTGTCCGCTTGCTCTTCCTCTGCTCGTCTCAATGGGTTAGCGGCCAGTGGCGCCATGTGCTGTGGCGATTTCTGTGCAAAACTAATTCAATTCTGGTCGCAGGGCTCCCTGCGCATCCCCGAAATTGCCACGCTCTAATTGCTCTTTCAGGGAATCGAGACCTGGCGTGTCCGGATGCATCGTGCTCCTTGACGCGTAATTCAACGTGTTTGTTTCTTTGAAGGTTTCTTTGTAGCTTTCTTGGGTTTCGGCGCGTTGAGATTTGACCCGGTGCCGGACCCCACCCCGCTCGCGGTAATCTTTCCGCTTGCCAAATCAACCGTGACAGAATCTACCTGCGTCACGGGCCCGCCGCGAGGTGCGGTCTTAAACTCGATAATGAGCGTCTTGGCGTTTGTTGTGAGAGTCAAATAACCGAACTGGACGATAGGATCTACTTCAAGTTTGTGATCGCCGACAACGGTTCCGGCGGGAGGCGCTGCCTGCATTGGCGCTGTCGCTGCGAATCCGCCGGAACCTGAGACGATATAAGGTACTTGCCTGCCATTCACCGTCCGCGTGAAGCGCTGATAGAGATGCGCGTGGCCGGAGAGTAGCGCATCGGGCCACATGCCCGCACTCTTGCAGCAGGCATCGATATCTTGCATCAGACCCCCGCTGCCGCCGGTCTTGGCGTCGCATGACAGTGGAGGATGGTGAACGGCTAAGACGATGGCCCGCTTTCCTGCCTGGCGATCCGGCTTCAGGCGCTTCAATTCCGAGGTCAGAAAACTCAATTGGTCATCTACCAAGGGATACTTGCCGCCTTGCGACGAAATGATTCCCCCTCCGGTGTCCAGCACATTGCTATACAGGCCAATGATAGAAACGTAAGGGGCATCGAGCGTGAAATAAACGGCAGGCTGCGTCATTACGGTGCGGGAAATCGTCGGGGCATCCGGCGACGGGTCGGGCGCCGCAGCGCAGAAATTAGTGAGAAACGCAGTAAGTGTGGGGACCTGAGGAGCGCTCGACGACGAACCAAAGACCATTCCGTCGTGATTGCCGGGTATGGCAAAGATAGGGCGGTCGTATTCTCGAAACGGTTCGTAGAACTGATCGTAGTAATACTGCGCTTCTCCGAAGTTATAAACGACATCTCCAAGGTGGAAGAAAAACGCCGGACCATTTGCACCGCCGGATTGCACATCGGCGGCCATTGCATCCGCGACAGCCGCCTCTTCCGCGATTGCAGTCGCGGCGGACTGGCGAACGGAAACCTTGGCGGCTCCGGTGTCCCCAACTGAATGAAACGTGATGCTCTTTGACGTGTTAATGGCATCGATCATATCTTGGGTGACGAAGTCGGCAAGATTGAGATTCGGGGGCGCGCCCGTGCGTCTTGGCGGGATGGGCTGCACCTTATTCTTGTTGGCCAAGTAGAACTTAGAATTGTAATAAGCATTGCTGGTGTTGTTCACCTGAAATGCATCTTCGTCGACGCTGGGCTTGGGGTCGGCGTAGAGTTGGCCGCCGGGACCGGCAAGATTGGATTTCTTCACCATAATCTTGTTCTCCTTCATTGCCCGACGGGCACGGAACGTGCGGACAGCTTCTGGCCTTCCAGAAGCAAATAGTAAGCGCTGCTTTATTCTTAGTCGGAGAGAGAATCTGGAGTCCAGCCTTAACGTCCCACGCGCGCATGAGTTATGTCAAGCACTTTAAGTATCCTTTGTGAAAAGTTCACAAAGCTCTCTTCTTTACACAGGCAAGGTAACCATCCAGAGTGAATACTTTGTATATAACATATGTATAAACAAGAGAGGCTACTCCCGACACAAGCCCTTGGACCCCAGCACCCCATCGACCAAGACCAATCGCCCGCAGTTGCTGAAGATGACGATCAAAGTTGTGATACTCAGAGCGACATTGCTTCATTTAGATTTTGCGCAGGCGCGCGCAGGCTTCATCTAACTCATGGTCTTTTTTTGCAAAGCAAAAGCGCAACAGATTCTCGCCGTGGCCGGGACGAAAGAATGCGGAGCCTGCGACCGAGGCTACGCCGGATACTGCGAGTAAGTGGCGGGATTTTTCCGCGGCGGTCCTGCCGGCAAGTCGAGTTGCATCGGCCAGAACGTAATAGGCTCCGGCGGGATTTGTGGGAGTGAGGCCGGCGTCGGTAAGTGCGGATAAGATGCGGTCGCGCTTGGATTGGTGGTCACCGGCTAATTGCCGGTAGAAGCTGGGAGGGAGTAGCTCAAGTCCGGCAGCGGCGCCGTGCTGAAATGCCGACGGCGCGCAGACATAAGTCAAGTCATGGAAGTAACTCATCGCGCTGATCCATTTGGCGTCGGCAGTTACATAGCCAAGGCGCCATCCGGTTACCGAGAATGTCTTGCTAAAGCCGGAGATGACGATGGCGCGATCGCGCATTCCCGGCAGCGTTGCCGGCGAGATGTGCCGAGCACCGTCATAGACAAAGTACTCGTAAATCTCATCTGTAATCAAAAACAGATCGTGTTCCTGAGTGACGGACGCAATCGATTCGAGCTCGGAGCGATTGAAGACTTTGCCGCTGGGATTGGTGGGGGTGTTGAGAAGAATGGCGCGAGTCTTCGCGGTAACAGCGGCTCGCAGGGCGTTGATGTCGAGAGCGTAATCGGGCTCGGCAAGCGGGACGAGAACAGGATTGACGCGCAACGACCGCAGGGTTGAGACATGATACCCGTAGAAAGGCTCGAAGATGAGAACCTCGTCGCCGGGATTGAGCAGTGCCATGGCCGCGGCATGAAGTCCGGCAGTGGCTCCCGAGGCAACGAGGACCTCGGTCTCGGGGTCGTAGGTTAAGCCGTAGTCGCGGCTCTGCTTGGCAGCGATCGCGTTGCGAAGGCGGGCGATGCCGTCGAGGCGGGTGTAGATGTTGTAGCCGTCGCGGATGGCTTGGATCGCGGCTTCCTGAACGGGAGCGGGGACAGGCGTGTCGCAAACGCCCTGGGCCAGGTTGATGCCGCCGATGCGGTCGCATTCGGTGGTCATGGCGCGGATTTCAGACTGGATGGCGGCGGGGGCTAGATGGCTCAGCGTCAAGCGGGAAGCGGCTGCGGTCGTCGGCATGGGGAAAAATCCTTGTTTTGCCATCTTAGATGGTGGAGCGTGGGGCGGCGATAGTGATTGGAATCCCAGCTTGGCGTAGAATCGGGCTTTTATGCATGAGCTTTCGATTGTAGCCAGCATTGTGGAAACAGTGACCGAGTCGGTGGCGGCTTATCCAGGGTCACGCGTGCTCGAAGTGCGCCTGCGCGTGGGCGCTCTGGCGAGCGTGGTGGTCGACTCGCTCGAGTTCTGCTGGGGCATTGCAACCGAGGGCACGCCGCTGGAGGGTTCGAGGTTTGTAGTGAAGACGCTGCCGGTGGTGATGCGCTGCCTGGCCTGCGGCGATGTGGAACTGGACGGCGTGCAGAGCTTCCGTTGCCCGAAGTGCGGAGAGCTGTGCGGCGATCTGCGCCAGGGGCGCGAACTGGAGATTGAATCGATTGAGATCGACGAGAAGGATCAGGTTGAGGAGACGGCATGACGACTCGAATTGTGGAGCTGCGGCGAGGAATTCTGAAGAAAAATGACGAGCTGGCGGCGGGCCTGCGAGATCGATACACGGGCGCTGGGGTGTTGGTATTGAATTTGGTTTCGAGCCCCGGCACGGGGAAGACCGCATTTCTTGAGCGCACGCTCACCAAGCTGCGGGCCGGCGGCGCCCGAGTTGCCGCGCTCGTGGGAGATCTTGAAACCGACAACGACGCCCGCCGTCTTGCCTCTAGCGGCGCGCCGGTGCGCCAGATCAATACTCACGGAATTTGTCATCTGGACGCGGAGATGATCGCCAAGCATCTGGATGGGTGGGAGCTCGCGGACCTCGATTATCTCTTCATTGAGAATGTCGGGAACCTGGTTTGCCCATCGAGCTACGATCTTGGAGAGAAGATTCGCGTGGCGCTTCTATCGGTGACCGAGGGCGAAGATAAGCCGCTCAAGTATCCCACGCTGTTTAACTCCGCGGACGCGGCCGTGATTACGAAGATAGATATCGCCGAGCCCTGCGGCTTCGACCGCGAACTTGCGCTCAAGAACATCAACGAGATTCGGCCGGGGATACGGATCTTTGAGACTTCAGCCAAGACGGGCGCTGGCATGGAGGAGTGGCTGGCGTATCTGGCGGAGGAGCGAGCCGAGCGAATCTGAGGGCGTGCTATAGTGTTATCAGGTAACACCTTGGAGTACCATTTATGCCGAATCCAGCGACCACCAGCCTGAAGCTCGATTCTGAACTCAAGCAGCGTGTCCAGCGGCTTGCCTCGGCTCGCCGGCGTTCGGCGCATTGGATCATGCGCGAAGCCGTGGAGCAGTATGTGGGTCGCGAAGAGAAGCGCGAGCAGTTTCAGGCAGATGCGCTGGCGGCGTGGACTGACTATCAGGCAACCGGTCTGCACGCGACGGCCGAGGAAGCCGACGCCTGGCTGGCCCGGCTCGAAGCGGGTGAGGATGCCGAGACCCCTTCATGCCACGCCTGAAATGGTCGGCGCAAAGCCTGCGGGATGTGGCCCGGCTACATGACTTTCTAGTTCCCAAGAGCAGGGATGCCGCCAAACGCGCTGTCAAGACGATTCGCCAGGGCGTAAAGCTGCTCGGAAAATTTCCAGAGATGGGTCGCCCCGTCGAAGAATTGTCCGCCGAGTTTCGCGAGTGGGTGATCGAGTTTGGCAGTGGCGCGTATGTCGCGCTCTATCGCTACGACGGCAAAGAAGTTGTGATTCTGGCGGTGCGGCATGGGCGTGAAGCTGGGTACTAATGCGCAAGACGATGGCGCTCGGGATGTGGAGGCATACCTGGCGCGAGTGCCGGAGCCGGCACGGACGACCCTCAAGAAAATCCGAGCAACGATCAGGGCGGCTGCTCCAAAGGCGGCGACAGAGGCGATCAGCTACAAGATCCCGTCGTTCCAGTACAAGGGGGCGCTGGTGTGGTATGCGGCATTCAAGAACCACTGCAGCTTTTTCCCAATGGATCACTCTCTGGCGGAAGAGTTTGGAGAAGATCTGAAAAGGTGCAAAATTCTAAAGGGAACGATTCAGTTCGCCGTGGATCGGCCGTTGCCGAAAGCGCTGGTGACGCGGATTGTGAAGGCGCGCGTAGCTCAAAACGAAGCAAAGGGTCGGGGATAGGAACGTGGCAGGCTTCAGGACGATTCGCGATGCGAAGGATTTTCTGGCGGGCAAGATCGCCGAAGAAGCGAATCGGCAGCGAACTCCTTTGACGGAGGTGGAGCGGAAGATGCTCTATTTCTCCGAGACCGGCTGGACTCTGCCCGATATGAAGGAAGCGAACGAGGAATTTGACCGCGATTACAACCAGGACGAATACGAGCAGAAGATTGCCGGCCTCGTCCGTGGAATCCAGGCTCGGAACGAAGGCAGAAGCGAGGAGGAGAAAGGGGCGTGGTATCAGGCGGTGTTGAAGCTCTGCGATGGAGATCATTATCTGCTTGTTCTCATCGATGCTGCCTCTCCCGCACGCGGTGCAACTCCTTCTTCGTGGGGCTGGCTAAAGCGCTGGCTTCCGACCTTCGATCCTCCCGCCAAGCGAGACTCAAATGACACCGTGAGGCTGATCGTGTCTGCCTTTGCTGTGCTCTTCGTGGCCAGCGCGATTTGGGCCCTCGGTGCACTGTTATTCGGGCCAGATTGGATGCATCGTCACGTGCTAAGCAGGTGATCCATTTCTTCGAGACGTCAGCCAAGCCGGGGCCGGGGAAAGAGGAGTGGCTTGATTACTTGCGGGAGCAGAAGAGATAGCGGAGCTGCGGAAGTTGAGATCTGGGGATTCTCCAATGGGAGAAAGAGGAACATTTTCTGGCAGGATTCAGTTACCTTGCCATCTTGCCGCGTAACAAGCCTGCAAAGGTCAGCAAGCCGGTGCCGAGCAGCAAAAGGCTGGGAGGCTCAGGCGTGGCATCAAGCTCTGGAGCGAACGATGAATCTGCAAGGATGTCAAACCCAAAGGTTGAAGATCCCGTTGCGCCGGAGCTATAGGACGAATCTGTGCTGTCAAAGCTGAACGTTCCCGGCGTTGGGTCATAGCCGGTCAACGCCAGTGCGCCAGTACCGGACATATCCAGGAACTCATCGTTATTCAGCAAAATATCAAGCGACCCGGTGATGGTAAAAGTCGCGGTAGCGGAGCCCACAGTGAAGGTGAGCACGTCGGGTGTGGCGAAGGTGAGGTTGTTGTTGATCGTTGTCGGACTGGTGGCGGGTGCAATTCCGAGAACTGTCCCATATTCACCGGTCGCATCCGTTGCAGTGGCGGAGGTGTCGTCGAAGGTGATGCCTGTTCCATTCCATACATCGTCGCCGCCGGTGACCCCGAGTGTGCCGGAAATCGGCGTGGCCAAGGCGGCTGGTGTAATCGCAAGGGCCGTTGCCAATGCGAGAAATGCGAACGCCAATCGCTTCATCTAGTTCTCCTGTGAGTCGCCGATGAGTGGCGCTCACACTTACACCCTTTGCAAAGCGCAGCCAAAGGGCAGGTTCTGTGGCCTCATGGTTTGGCTCGGCGGGCTCCGCGCGTTACTGGCGGGCCGGCCTCGCAGAGCAGTTTAGACGCAGAGAGTTTGTTGTCTGAGAATGACCAGTTTCCTGACCACCCACTGACTGCATGTAGTCGTTCTAGGCTAGCGGCATGCATGATGATTGGTCTGAGCTAGAGTGAACGAGTCGAAAAAAAAGACGAAGGGTCTGTCTGCGCGGGAATAAATCAAGCCAACTTCCCGCAACTGACCGAGTTGCATCCTTTGAGAATTCTAAGAACGATCCAGCAATTGGCCTGCGGGCCCGAAAGTGATCCAGATCACATTTTGTTTCGGCGCGGGCAGCGTATAAGAGGAGTACTATGTGCCTTGCGATTCCAGGAAAAGTGGAAGAGATTACCACCGATGGGCTGATCCGGGTGGGACGCGTCAACTTTGGCGGCGTCGTCAAGAGCGTATGCCTCGACTACGTTCCGGAGGTTGAGGTGGGCGACTATACCATCGTCCACGTGGGGTTTGCGATTTCAAAAATCGACGAAGCGACGGCCCAACAGACGCTTGCGGATTTTCGCGAGCTGGGAATGTTGGATGAGGAGTTGGGCAGCGAGGAAGAGGCGTTTGCGCGAGCGGCAGAGGCGCCGCGGATGGCTTGCCCCGACGGGAGTTGTTCCACCAAATGAAGTATCTGACCGAGTTTCGGAATGGCGAGATTGCGCAGCGGATGGCGCGCGAAATTCACGCCATTACTACGCGGCCGTGGAAGATCATGGAGGTTTGCGGGGGACAGACGCACTCCATCATTAAGAACGGAATCGACCAGATGCTGCCCGGCAAAATTGAGATGATTCATGGGCCGGGCTGCCCGGTTTGCGTAACGCCGCTTGAACTGATCGACAAGGCACTGGCCATTGCGGCGCAACCGGGCGTAATCTTCTGCTCATTCGGAGACATGCTGCGCGTGCCGGGAACGGACGCGGATCTTTTTCAGATCAAAGGCGCGGGCGGCGATGTGCGGGTTGTCTATTCGCCCTTGGACGCGGTCGATCTAGCGGTAAAAAATCCCGACAAGCAAGTGGTGTTTTTCGGCGTGGGGTTTGAGACGACGGCACCTGCGAATGCGATGAGCGTGCATGTGTCCAAGCGGCGCGGATTGAAGAATTTTTCGCTGCTCGTTTCGCACGTTTTGGTCCCGCCGGCGATTGCGGCCATCATGAGTTCGCCGGGAAACAAGGTGCAAGCGTTTCTGCTGGCCGGCCATGTGTGCAGCGTAATGGGGTACTGGGAATATCCGCCTATTGCGGAGAAGTTTGGTATTCCGCTGGTGGTCACCGGATTTGAGCCGCTGGATTTGCTGGATGGAATTCGCCGCGCGGTGATTCAACTGGAGGCCGGCAGGCATGAGGTCGAGAACGCTTACGAGCGGATCGTGAAGTTTGAAGGAAATACGGCGGCGCAGAAGATGCTTGGCGAGGTCTTCGAGGTCACGGACCGGGCTTGGCGCGGCATTGGCGTGATTCCCAAAAGCGGCTGGCGGTTGAGCCAGGCGTATCGCGAGTTCGATGCTGAGGAGCGCTTCCATATTTCCGGAATTCACACGGAGGAATCGGCGCTCTGTAGATCCGGAGATGTCCTGCGCGGGGCGATCAAGCCGGCCGAGTGCGCGGCCTTTGGCAAGGAATGCACGCCGCGCCATCCGCTGGGTGCGACCATGGTCTCAAGCGAAGGTGCGTGCGCGGCGTACTTCAACTATGGCCGGTTCCTGTCGGCGGAAGAGCTGGCCGGAGCGGGGTCGGCTTTGTCGGGGGCGGCGCATGGCTGAGATCGCAAATTCCGAACTTCCGATTTTTTTGAAAGGCGTGCCGGACTTCTCGAATTGGTGCTGCCCGCTGCCGCTGGTTGGCTATCCGGCCATTGTGATGGGGCACGGCGGAGGCGGCAAGCTCGGCAATGAGCTGGTCGAGCACTTGTTCCTGCCCGCGTTCCGCAATTCGGCGCTCGAAAATCTGGGCGACGCGGCGGTGCTCAATTTGCCCAGCGGTAGATTGGCCATGAGCACCGATTCCTTCGTGGTGCAGCCGCTGTTTTTTCCTGGCGGATCGATTGGCGAATTGGCGGTGAATGGCACGGTGAACGACCTCTCGGTCTCGGGGGCGGAGCCGAAGTTTCTCAGCGCAAGCTTCATTCTTGAAGAAGGATTTCCGTTAGTGCAACTTGCGGCGATTGTGGAAGCGATGGCGCAAGCCGCTGGCACTGCCGGCGTCCAGATTGTTACCGGCGACACGAAGGTTGTGGAGCGCGGACACGGCGATGGCTGCTACATCAATACGGCGGGAATCGGCGTGTCGCGCGAGGGGATCGCAGTGGGTCCGCAACGCGCGCGGGCGGGTGACGCGATTCTGGTTTCCGGCACGATTGGCGACCACGGCA
>CAZSVJ010000022.1:0-22336 GCA_964610185.1 uncultured Occallatibacter sp.
CGACCGTGTACCAAAAAACCTGGCCCACGCCGGTTGCATCCGGGCCCATCATCGGTGTGACGCCGGCGGGCAGAAAGCTGCCGGCAAGGCTGAGCCGCTCCAGCACGCGGGTTCGCGCGAAGTAAATGTCCACCGAGTCTTCAAAGATGACGTTGACCATCGAGAAGCCAAAGGCGGATTGAGAACGAACCGTGCGCACATGCGGAAGACCCTGCAGGTTTACCGTGAGCGGATAGGTGATCTGGTCTTCAACTTCCTGCGGACTGCGGCCCTGCCAATCTGTGAAGACGATGACCTGGTTTTCGCTCAGGTCGGGGATCGCATCGATAGGCGTATGCAGCAGCGCCCAGTAGCCCCACACCGCGAGCGCCGCGTAGACGCCCAGGACCAGCCAGCGATTCTTCATTGAGAATTCGATAATACGGTTGATCATGGTGTCTCCTACTTCGCGGCGAGGTGTGTGCCGAACGTTGCGATCACAGCCCCGCTTTTGCGCGCATCGACCAACACACTCCACGATCCCGGCATGGGCGCCTGGCCCTTGGCCATATATATTTGCTTGATGGAATTCCAAGGCAGCTCGAAGGAACTCTTCATCTCCGGCATTCCCATCGAAGGCATGGCGGGCATCACCAGCGACACTGTCACGTGAGCATCGCTGATCGGCTTGCCATTCGCATCGGTCAGGTTCACATGGAAGAGAGTGTCTTCGCCAGCTTTCATCGGATCGGAGTCAACATGGAGGTCGAGCTTTGCCGTGCTCGATTGCGCCGTCGCGTTCGCGGAAGAGCCGGACGAAGGCTGCGCCTGTCCCGCTCCGGCGAATTCTTTCGATCCGCCGTAGAGACCGGACATGCCAGAGCTAAGGTGCGCTTGCGAGTCGATCAGGAAGTTGCCGCTGAGCACAACCTTGTCTCCGAGCGCGAGTCCGCTCGATACCGGGAATAGATCTTCAGTCGGCGCGCCTACCTGGACCTCACGCGCTTCAAACACGCCGTTGGGCCTGGCCAGATAAACAATCTTGCGGGTTCCCGTATCGAGCACGGATGAGCGTGGAACGACAATGGACGACTTTGCCGCGGTGCTCACAAAGGTCGCATTCACAAACATGCCCGGCAAAAGGCGCATGCCAGGGTTGGCAACGTGGACGTGCACCGGAACAGTGCGTGTTTGTTGGTTTGCGGCAGGTTCAATGAAGTCCACATGACCGTGCAGCGTGCGATCCGGAAGAGACTCGGCCGTGAGATCGACTTGCTGCCCAGAATGAATCTGCGGGAGCTGCTCCTCATAAACATCCACCTTGATCCAAACTTGGCTCAGGTCCGCGACCGTGAAGAGCGTGTCGCCCGCGTTGACGTACTGGCCCTGCGTTACCTTGCGATCGACAACTGTTCCTGAGGCGTAGGCATAGATGGTCACATGCGGGATTCCGCTTGTTTCAGGCGCGCCGATCTGCTTGCTTGAAATGCCCCACAGCTCGAGCTTGCGCTGGCTCGCCTGCACAAGCGCATCCGCCTGCTGCTGCGCGTAAACGTCATCAGACTGCCGCAATTGGTTTCGGTTCTTTTGCGCCAGCCGATACTCGTCAAGCGCCGTCGCCACATCGGGGCTATAAACATCGGCCACCGCTTGCCCGCGCTGCACACGCTCGCCGGTGTATTGCACGTAAAGCTTGTCCACGCGCCCGCCGATGCGCGCGCTCACTGCGGCAAGCTGCGCCTCTGGCTGTTCCACGCGGCCAAACGCGGCAATATCGGTCTTGAGCGTGGCTGTGCGGACATCGGCAACTTGAACGCCTGCCGCCGTGATCTCTGACGGGCTGAGTTGAACAGTGGCACCGGGCTGCGTGCCCGATTGTTTGACCTGGGCTGTCTCAGCAGGTGCGGCAGCGGGGCGCGCTTGGCCGGCGGCCATCGAAGGCAATTCCCTCATCGTTAGAATTCCAACCACCAGCGCGGCAACCAGAATTCCGGCGCCAGCGCCCACTGCAATCAGTTTCTTGTCTCTCGCAATCATTTAGATGTTCTCTCTTTGCCGGGATTCCCGTCATTCTCATTGGCCAGCGGAGCGCCCGTTGCGCGCTCAAGCTCGGCGATGCCGGTGTCTGTTGCAGCAGATGCCTTGTAAAATGCGGTTTGAATATCGAGCAGGATGTTTTGACTGTCGATGAGATTTGAGAAGTCGCCGCGATTGTTCTGATAGGCGGCAGCGGAAGCCTTGAAGGTCGCTTCAGCTTGCGGCATGAGTGTGTCGCGATACAGCTTGACTCGCTTCTGCGCTGCCAGCACATCGATTTGAGCCCGACGAATTTCAAGGAAGACAGCGGATGTGCGCGCTTCGAGCTCCGCTTGAGAAACATCGGTAGCCGCATCCGCCTGCCTGGCTTCACCCTCATGGCGCTCGCGATTCAATTTGGGAAGATTCATTGTGAGTTCGGCCATGTAGGCGTTGCGATATGCGGACCCAGTGGGCATGAGCATGTATCCCAGGCCGACGGTAAAGTCGGGCTTCATGGCGAGCCGGGTCAACTGTCCCTCATCCTTAGACTTCAAAATCTGCTTGCGCAGGCCGGCCAGCTCAGGGCGATTCTCGATGGCTACACGCTCAAGGTCATCGATTGAAGGCAGCGCGGCAGCGATCGAATATGTGCCCGCAATTTCGACTGCATCATCCGGGCTGCGGCTGAGGAGCGTATTCAACTGCGCGCGCGCATCGTCCCGCTCTTGCTCCAACTCGATGAGGTGCTCGTTCAATCGGGTCAAAGCCATTTGTGCGCGAAGCACATCCGCTTGCGGAACCTTGCCGGTGGTGTATTGAGCAAGGGCCGCTGCCAATGCCTCTTTCAGCACTGCCGCCTGGCGATTGTGCAACTGCATCTCATCTGTGTTGCGCATCAGATCTGCGCAGGCTTTGCGCACCTCGACGGCGACTTCCTGCCGCAGCGATTCGAGTTCGCTGGACGCAACTTCCGCATCGTCCCCGGCGACTTTGGCGCGGAGATCCCGCTTCTGCTTGCTCAGAAAGGTCTGCTGCATCGAGACCATGAGCTGTGCCTGGTTCAAATCCCATAGCTTTTGGAGCGGCGTGTCCCAGTCGCGCACCATGAGCATCGGGTCGTTGAGGCTGCGCGCGGTAGTCGTCTTAAGCTGGGCCAGTGACAATCGCCGCACAGCGATTCGTATGTCAGGATTCGCCTGCAGCGCCTCGGCAACCGCTTCATCGACCGATATGGGAGCGGCAGCGGGACCATTCGGCAGACTATGGGCAGGCTCTGAGGCTACCGCTGAAGGCGGCGCAGTCTGTCCAAAACAGGCAATCGAAAGCACCAACACAATGGGCAAAACAACACTTGTGGATTTCACTCTTCGACTCCATGGGAATAGGCAAGAGGATCACTCCGGAACGCACGAATGCGCACGCCGGAAAGCCAACGCGGAGTTGAAGTGCTAGATTCTCAGGTGGAATGCGCCGGTTGGCGGAGACATGGGAGGGATGAAAACCGCGACCGAAACTTCACGCGGAGAGGAAACCGCAATCTTGGAACCGACTTCCGGTGCAACGGCCATCGGAGCCGAGCCGGACAGGCTTGGTAGTACGACCACGGCTGGCTGCTGGTCGCGGACCACGCAGCAGGGTGCCTTGGCTGTTTTACCCATCTCGGATGCGGGCGCGCAGCAACTGTGCGCAGCCTTATGCTTCATCGGCAGGCAGGTTCCAAACGGCGTGAACATCGTACCGATCAGTACGAAGGTCAAGCCCGCGCGTTGGAACCTGCCTATCTTCACAAAAAGAGTTTACCACTCTTGTGAATTTAGTTGGTGATCTGCATCACGGGACTGTGCCTCAAGTGAAAGGTCCGGCCGAAGAATTCCGATGAGTGCGGCGGTTACTCATTGAGCCGTTCTGCCAAATGCTCCGGGTTCCGATTGGATCTTAGTCAAACCGGGAGTCAGTTTGTGGTAAACAGTTGACCTGAACCGCCCATATTGCCGGAAAGGGTTCTCGATTCAAATTAAATCGCCAATGAACTCATTGAAGTCGGATAGGTCCTCAACTGTCGGCCTACTGCAGTGCATCTCCTGGAATCACGCGCTGCTCGACGGACAGCGGGCAAGATGGGTCTATAACCGCCGGACAACACAAGCAGGGCACCTCGGAAGCAGAGAAGAGGGTGGCAGAAGGGGAGTGGACTTCGTTGCATCTGACTGGGGAAGTTGATATGGCCTCGCCACTAGGGAAGAAAAGGATAACTCATGTAAATAATTGATAATAATTAAGCTATATGGCGGATGGAGATGGATTCGAACTGCCGATCACCTCTGATCCCATTCAAGTTATTGGTTTTAGATGTCTCCTAAACGCCAAAAACTCGGAAATGGACGATTTATTGCACGTGTATTGCGCGTGGCGGAGAGCGAGGGATTCGAACCCCCGATACCCTTTCAGGTATGCCGGTTTTCAAGACCGGAGCCATCAACCGCTCGGCCAGCTCTCCGCTCTATCCAAAATACCACCAATAGAAAGCCCCTGCTCATTACCGGGCCTTCACTACAGCTGACTGCCGAATAAATCCCTCGACTTCGGATCGTGAAATCCGCCGCGACTGGTCCACTTGCAATCCGCCATGCTCCTTGCGCCACCGGTCGTATGTCTGCTCCGTAATCGCTGCCTGTTTACATGCTTGCGCGGTCGTCTTCCCGCTCGGCATTGCAACCTGCCGCAGCTGATTCACAATCTGCTTCGGCGTTTTCTTCTTTCCTCGTGCCATTCAAGGTTCCTCTCATACCAATTTCTCGCATCGACTCTGGCACAAGATTTGCCGGCCACTCCAGAGAAATAGGGATTCGAAAAGCAATGCGAACGGAATGGTGAGAGCAACGATGAAGGTTTCGCGAACATTGCCGAGAAAAAATGGATGATCGTCACCAGGATCATCCCTTCGACCATATTATGAAGTACCGCTGCTTCTGGAATCTAAACGTCCACAGCCTTCAATACTGAAACTGGGGTTCGCTGAACGCATAACCGACGTGCGGCACCGTTTGAAGATACCGCGGTCTAACTGGGTCGTCTTCAATCTTTTTGCGCAACTTACCCACAATTATGCGTAGATACACGAAGTCGCTTCCAGAACTGGGTCCCCAGACTGAGCTCAACAGCCGGGCCCGCGGAATAGGCTTGCCCGCGTTGATCATGAGATAACGCAGGACTTCAAACTCCTTCGGCGTCAGATGAATCGCGCGCCCACATTTCCGCACGCGGTATCTTACAGGATCTAACTCAAGCTGGCCGCGGCAAATCATCGGGGTCCGGTTTGTATCCGGAGCGTTTCTCCTGCGAACCGCGGAGCGCAATCGCGCCGTCAATTCCCGGAGCCGAAAGGGCTTCGTGATGTAGTCGTCAGCGCCGGCGTCGAGCGCCTCAACTTTGTCATCCTCGCTATCCATGGCCGTCAGCATCAGGATCGGGAGGCGCGCGCTGGTGCGGCGCATGTTTCGGCAGGCCTCGACACCGCCCATGCCTGGAATATCTACATCCAGCAGCACGGCATCAATCCATGTTATGTGGGCCAGCGCCAATGCCTCTTCGCCGCGAGCCGCTTCCATCACAGAAAAGCCCAGGCCAGACAACGTCACACGCAGCGCGCGCCGCAACGAGTTATCATCGTCTACAACAAGGATAGTCCCCTGTCCCGGATTCAATGACTCAGTATTCATGCGATGCTCCTTGTGCCCGTTAAAATGGAACGAACCTAGATCGTTCCTGTTTTTTTGTCACGAGCGGTTTGTAACTCACTACAATGAGCTACAGGCACATTTATGCCCTGCGAAAGAAGTTAGTAACAATTGCGGAAATCTGTTTTATCTGGAAGTGCGTTGAGCTTTGAAACGTCAGTAAAGTGCTCGAACGGATCTGCTCTTCGAGTCAGGTCAAGCTTATCCGCGTGTTTGCAAAGAAAGTGTAAAGAATTTGTAGAGAGGCTATTGCAATCGCAGGCTGGAGCATCTGTAACAAGGCGTTCCTAGAGTATTGTCGCAACTGCCAGAGCACTTAGATTCTCTCAGTATCCCGACGACCTGTGGCGAGCCGATCAGGGTGTCCTCAACTTCAAGAGGAAACACCCTGATCGGTCTTCCATTCAGAATATGATTCGCTAACTTAATTTAGAACCGGATCATGACAGCCATTGTGGCCACGGTTTGATTCTTAACCAAGCTCGGCCACCAGAGAGCTCTTGGATCGCCGGTGGCGTTAAAGCCATTTGCCAAGCCAAGGCCCTGGCAGTTCGCGATAGCCTGCGCTTGGCCTGTGGGAAGCGACGAACTGGCTGGCGGGAAGTAGCCCGCGCCAGAGTCTCCACCGGCTGCGCATTGGTAGTCGGCCGGGTTGCCGTTTGCGCCTCCCGGAGGCGTGAGGCCCGTGCCGGATGGGATGTAAATGGTTTTCCCATTGAAGATGGCCGGGACATTTGTATTCCTGCCCCCCGTCCAGTACGGGATGTTTGAGTAGCGATAGCCCGTCTCCCAACGGATGGTAATGAACTGCGCCGGCATGTAGTCCAGGGTGATGGTTCCATCATGCTGCTGAACTTGGTCGCCGGCATTCTCGGTGAAGTATGGAGTACCGGTCACAGCCGTGGCATTGTTGATTGGCGGCAGCAGCGTGAGGTACCGGCCTGGGTTGGTCATTTGGCCACCGCCGAGCGTGATCGCCCAAATGTCCTTCTTGAACCAGAATCGCTGGTACATCATCCAGCCCAGGAATTCCTGCTTGGGCTTGCCGTTCTGGCTGCTATGGCAGTTCACACCGCCGCTATACGTATCGGCTGCGCCCGTCTCTGGAGAAAACCCTTTCACCGCCGGCGCTCCGCTGGGAGGTCCGCCGCCGTACTCGCAGCCCATGTCGCCGGTGAGAGTGAATGCCATCTTGTCCAGGAACTGCTTGGGCTTGTCGTAGTACTTAAGCTCAATGCTGTTGTCGGTGTGGATGCGGGACCGAGTCGCCCCACTTCCACCGACAGTCTGACTTTGTTGCTCAAGAGTATCGTCTTCACCCAGGCCGTAATTGTTAGTCACCATCTCAAACCACCCAGTGGGACGCCACAAAATCTGTCCGCCCAAGCCGGGCTTGCTGTTGGGCCGGGCATATGTCTGCCAGCCGTTGATGAACCACGGCTCAATCTTCAGTTTGGACGTTGGGAACCACTGAACGCGAACTCCGTTGAAGAACCACGGAGTATTGGAGGAAACGAACGAGGGCTGATAGGTCCAATTGTCAAAGTTGTAGTAGCTGAACAGACCGATGTAGGAAACAAAAATGCCTGCATCGAAATTGAGGCCGTGATTCACGTTCCAGTGATATCCGCCCCATCCTTCGGCAATGTACTTGTAAGCGCCGGAAAGATCCCATGTGCCGCGCACGACGCTGGGATCGTTGCGCGTGGTGGTCACAGACCACAGGCCGCCGCACAGGCAGAGAAAGCGCCCGCGCACATTTTGAATGCGAATATCGCCGCCGATCGAGATCTGCTCAAGCTGCCATTCATCGGAGCGGAAGGTTTCCGTCGAACCGCCCAGCGTGTCGTCTTCGGGGTGATTCATATCGATGGTGTAGTTGGCGTCGGAGCGAAACTCCGGCGTGAAGTACTTGGTGGCCATGGGACTGTCCGTGGCATGCCCGTTGTTGTTCGTCCAGGTCCAGTCTCCGGGGAACGGCTCGCCCAGCGTGGTGATTTGGGCGTCGATTTCCGGCGCCGCTGGAGCCGGAGCCGGGGCTGCCGCGGCCTGACCGAGAGTCAAGGAGCCTTCGGAACTGCTTTCGCCTGTCTCCGCCGAACGCAATGCGCCGGCGTCTTTCTCCGCGGAGACGGAGTCGCCGGTTGCGGCGTCCGTATCCAGCTCGGATTCAAGTCTTGCCATCCGCGCCTTGATGAGGGCCTGCATCTGGGTCATTTGATCGAACTGCTTTTTCATGTCGCCGAGTTCTTTGATGACAGCATCGTTCCTCACCGGCACCGCAACAGACGCTGGCACGGGCGCCGCGGAGCTTGAAGCCGGCGCGGCGACGCCAGATGCATCCGACGTTGCAGCCGCAGGGCTAGCGGCCTCGCTGGCCGGAGCAACTGGGCTCGTCGCAGGCGCTTCCAGGGCTGCGATCTCGACCGGTGCGGACACTTGAGCCGGTGCGAGGTTGTCTGACGTCTGCTGCACGGTCTTCTTGTCAAGACTCGATGCCAGGCTCTGGGCTTGACCGGCGAGTTGCACGGTCAGCCCGATAGTTACAAAACCTAGTGCGATGACCATCCGAAAGTTTTTCTTCATGCGAATCTCATCTCCACGACGCTAAAGCGCCGCTGGGTTTAAAAGCGTTGGCTCTCACTGAGAGATAGTCGGTTCATTCCGCACCCCTCATTCCCAAGTCTTACGCGAGGCGATATAAGACTGCCGTAAAGAAAATGCAGTCAAAAACTAAGTCAAATACCATTCAAGCTATGAGACACATTACCCTTGAAGCTGTCTCTTGGAATAAGACAACAAGCGAGTTATTTTTCTTTTTCCACATTATTTGTAATGTAAGTACGGGAGGGTAAAAGTTGCATGAAGGACACCTAAAATGCTCATGGTGTTTTCAGCAAGAGCTAGTGTGGTATCGCCTTGCGACCCGTGTCGATGCGTCGCAAGACCCGGACAACGCCTGGATCGCAATAGGCAATGACCCTCAATCATGCATCGAGAAAGCAGATTAACAATGGTTCCAATCACGATGCATTTACATGTCGTTTTCGACGGTAGCTCTGCTCGCTTGGGAGGCTTATCGTGAATGCTACAATTTCCAACACCAACGGCGGCGCCAGCAACTCTGGTCAGCAGACAGGTGACCGTCAATTCCAAACCGCGCATCAGTTCATTGAAGAGAATGTCAAGTTTCTCATTGAGCAGCTTGAGCAGGGCGAAAGCGAGATGATGACAGCCAATCTCGCGGCAATGGCTCGCTTTCACAACTACAGCTTCGGCAACATTCTCTCCATCGCGCGTTATCGACCGGACGCCACGCAAGTCGCCGGCATCCGTGCCTGGAACGAGCTGGGCCGATTCGTCCTCAAGGGTCAGATGGGCATCCCGATATTGGCTTCCTTTATCGGGCACAAACGTCAACCCGACGACCAAAGCAAAGATTCCGCAACGAGGCGGGTACGGGCTGTCCAAGCCCGCTTCCTCAACCAACGCAGCAACGAGAGGTGAACTTCACATGGTCACCGCATCGGGGTATCGCGAACTTCCGCTCGAAAGCCTCGCAGAGTCGGCAAACAACCCACGCCGCAGATCAGATGATTCGGCACTCAATGAGTTGGCCGAGAGCATCAGGACACAGGCGATCCTCGCTCCCTTGGTTGTGCGCCAAGTCAACCGGCATTTCGAGATTGTTGCGGGAGCCAGGCGCTTCCGGGCCGCTCAGATTGCAGGTCTCGAGACTGCGCCTGTTCGCATTGTTGAACTCGGCGATGACCAGGCTCTTGAAGCCAGCATCGCCGAAAACTTGCAACGGCGTGATGTACATCCACTCGACGAAACACAGGGCTTTGCCGCCTTGATGCGACTCGAAGAGCCAAAGTACGGTATCGAACAGGGCAGCGCCAAGTGCGGGAAGAGCCCCGCATACGTTGCCTCTCGACTTCGCTTGACGGAGCGTGCGCGTCCTTAGCGCCTTCTCCGAAGCTGTCCCGGTTCGTTTTATGAAGCGGGATATGCTCTTTATGGTCGAGCGGCTCAGCGCCGAGCACAGCTATGGGGGGCAGCTACACGATCGCGAAGGACTCCGTGTGCGCCGCGAAGATCGGCGGCCAGCAGATGTTCGTGCCGCCGAGTCACGCAAAGGGCGAGGCGCGGGCGGACTTCGGCGAAGCAGTAGTGGTTATTGCCGGCGTGGAGTGCAAGGCGCATTTCGTGGCCTTTGATCTGCCGCATTCCGACGACTGTTTCATGCAAGCGTATCCGGCGGAAGCGATGGAGGCATTTCTCGATGGCCATGTGCGGGTATTCGAGTCCTTCCTCGCTGCACTTACGCGCATACTCTACGACAGCACCAAGCTGGCGGTGGCGCGCATCGTGGGCGATGGTACCCGGCAAAAGGCGCGAGCTTTTTCGGAGTTACAGAGTTACTGCCTGTTCGCGTAAAAGCTCGGGCGCCCGGCCAAGGGCAACGACAAGGGCAAGGTCGAGGGCGTGGTCGACTATCCACGGCGCAACTTTATGGTTCCGATTCCGCATGCATCGGCTGGGAGGAACTGAACGCCGGTTTTGCCGCCGATTGCCGGCAGCGACGTGAGCGCCGCCTGCGCGGCAGCACGGAGACTATTGCCGAGCGCTTCGGCGACCGCGCCGGGATGCTGCCGTTGCCTTCTGCGCCTTACGAGGCCTGCGAGAAGGTCACAGTTCGGGTTAGCTCGATCTCGTTAGTGCGGTATCGCGCCAACAACTACTCGGGCCCGACCCGGTACGGGTATCGCTAAGTGCTGGTGAGGGGCTATGTGCACCACGCGGAGACTATCTGCGGTGTTGATGTCATCGCACTTCACGACCACGGCGGGACCTGGATAACTGGCCGTATTTGCCGACTCCCAATGTGCAGACCACGCAAGTCGTCGATTACATAGCCCCCCTCAGCTGCCCGCCGGCGGTACCGCTACTCGTGAACCTGGAGGCGGCGCTGAGAACCTATCGCAGCCAAAAGTCTGCCAAAACCTTTGAAATCACGGCGCATAGGGCGGGCGGAGTGTTAGAACAGATGGTGATGGTCAAGCACGCAAAACATGGAACCGAGCCGGCGCCGGGGCAGCCGATAAGCCTGCGGACTTTGGGGGAGTATCTAAACCTCTCGCCTGCCACCATCTCGCTGGTGTTGAACAACGCGCCCGGTGTGCGCTCGATTCCTCAAGAGACGCGTGACCGGGTGATAAAGGCAGCAGCGAAATTCGACTACCGGCCCAGTTTCTATGCGCGGTCGCTGCGCAAGCGCCAGACTTTTTCGATCGGCGTACTCATTCCCGATTTAAACGACAACTATGCATCGCCGGTGCTCACTGGGATGGAAGAATTCCTCATCGAGGAAGGCTACTTCTACCTGACCGCCAGCCATCGCCGTAAACCGGATCTGATTGAGGAGTATCCGCGCCTGCTGATGGACCGCAGCGTGGAAGGATTCATTGTGATCGACACCCTGCTGGAGCACGGCTTGAGGTTGCCGGTTGTGGCAGTCGCAGGACACCGCAAGATTGAGGGAGTCACGAATGTGGTTCTGGATCAGCGGCGGGCGGCGGAGTTAGCGTTACGCCACTTGTATCAGTTAGGGCACCGCAAGATTGCATTCATGCGCGGCGGCAGTCACAGTTCCGATGCCGATGAGCGATGGGAGTGCCAGATGGCGGTGGCCAGGGATTTGAAGCTGGATGTGCCGGCCGAATTGACAGCGCAGATTCAGTTGCGGGTTTCAACGCCGGAGATGGGATTTGGGCCGGCCAATGAATTGTTCAATCGCGGCGCCGACTTTACCGCCATGGTTTGCTACAACGATGTCTCCGCAATTGGAGCGATCCGCGCGCTAATGGACCATGGATTGCGCGTGCCGGAAGACGTATCCGTGGTGGGATTCGACGATATTCAGGCGGCGGCTTACCACAACCCCAGCCTGACCACCATTCGCCAGCCGTTACAGCAGATGGGAATGGTGGCGGCGCGCATCCTGTTGCAACGGATACGCGGCCAGGCGACGTTTCCAGACGCGGTTCCGATTTTGCCGGAACTGGTGATTCGCGAATCGACCTGTCCGCCCAATCCCCGGCGCGGTCGCGGCAAGCGCGCCTGACGGGCGCTGCACGCCCCGGCGGAAGCGATTGGGTAACAAAGGCTGCGAATGCACAAGGGGAGCCGATGCGGCTCCCGTTAGTCGAGGTAATAGCGAGTTACTATTTGCCTTCTAACTCATCGGCAAGCGCGCCAGCGCCGTAAAGCTTGCGGAGGGCCTCGATGATCCCGGCTGAGTGAACTGCAACCGCTCGGTTCCTTGTGCCATCGTAAACGTAATCGCCGGCCAGAGACTCGATGTTGCCATCGAAGACGAGGCCCACAAGCTCACCATCGCGATTGACGACCGGCGAGCCGGAGTTACCGCCGATGATATCGCCGGTTGTAACAAAGTCGAAGGGAGTGGAAAGGTCGAGTTTGTCGCGGCCGGCTGCTTCCTTGAATGTTAGGTCGAAGGGCTGTTGGTTGCTGAAGCTCGCCGAGCGGTCATAGAGTCCGTAGAACGTTGTAAAGGGCGGGGCAATAGTGCCGTTGTAAGGGTAGCCTTCCACTGTGCCGTAGCTGAGGCGAAGCGTGAAAGTGGCATCGGGATAAACGTCCTTTCCATAGACCAGGAAACGCGCGTTGCCGAGTTTCTCGCCTTCGGGAACGAGAACGCTGGCGATCTCATTTTTTTGCCAGGTGCTGTACTCGCGCAGAATTGGATCGATGCGGCGGGCAGCTTCGATCATAGGATCGGTCGAAGCCGCAACTGCCGCTTCGCCGCCATCAAGAAGCGCCTTGCGCACGGCTGCATCGGCCAGCTTCGTGCCATCGACGACGGAGTTGACGAATGCATCCACATCTTTGCCTTGGAGCAGGGCCTGAAGGTATTTGTCGTTCTTCCCCAACTTCTCCTCGGCAATGTTGAGCGCCGTGGTCATATTGAGTTTTTCAGTTGCAGGACTGGTTGGCGCCGGCGATAGAAGCTGAAACCGAAGCGAATCAAGTTGAGCATCGTGGTACCCGTCGAGCCGCTCGCCATCGGGCTTCTTTATTTCGGTCACGTAGAGTTCGATCTGGCGCGCAATGCTGAACAGGCGGCTGTCGGTGCGGCGAAAAATCATTGCCTTTTGCTCGCTGGCGGTCTTCGCCTCAACGGCGGCGATCAAGTCCCAGGCGTTGCCAAATTCCTTTTGCGATTTGGGATTGGCGGCGACTCTCTGGCGGAAGTCGGCTTCCTCGGCCTGCTTTTTGGCGATAATGGCCTTGTCGCCCAGCGCCTCGGCACGGCCCAAATACACTTTGAGGCTATTCTGCAAATCGAGTACCGTGCTGCCCACCAGCCTGGCTTGTTCCGGCCCTTGCGCGGCGAAAGCTTTGGCATTGGCAATGCGCCGCTGAAGGTACTCAGTCATGGCCGGAGTAACGACATCGCGCTGGACAAGCAACTCGGCCAGCGTGTCGTCGCGCCTGGTCGAGCCGGGATAGCCGGGGATGAAGGTCAGCTCGCCCGGCGCCGCGCCCTTCGCACTCCACTTGAGATAGTGATCCGTGTGCGCCGCCTTGCCGTTCTCATAGACTCGGAAGATTGCAATATCGAGGTCGTAGCGGGGATAAGTGAAGTTATCCGGGTCGCCGCCGAAGAAAGCAGCTTGCTGCTCCGGCGCAAAGACCAGGCGTATGTCGGTGTAGACCTTGTATTGGTAGAGCCAGTACTCGCCGCCCTGGTAGAAAGAGACGACATCGGAACGGAAACCGGTCTTCTGCTTGCTCTCCTTTTCGATTTGCGCAATCTCGGATTCGTGCGCCTTGAGTGCTTTGTTGGCGTCGTCGGGATATTCCCTGGCCGCACTCAGCACGCGCTTGGTCACGTCCTTCATCCCTACCAGCACGTCGATCTCGAGATCGGGAGACTTCATTTCCTGATCGGGCGTTGCGGCGTAGAAGCCATCGCGCAGGTAGTTATGCTCGGCGGTCGAGTTCTTTTGCAACTGGCCGCGAGCAACGTGATCGTTGGTAAGCAGCAGCCCGTTGGGGCTGACAAACGAGGCCGATCCAACGTCGCCGACACGGACGCTGGAGAGGCGAAGATGATCGAGCCACGCCTGTGTCGGCGTGAAGCCGTACTTATCCTTAAGTAATTTCAGAGGTGGATTGTCGAATGTCCACATACCTTCTTCGGCCTGAATGACGATAGGCGCCGCGGCCAACAAGAGCGCGGCAGGCAGCAGGACGAGAGAACGAAAGAAACGAATGAACATTTGGATCCTTATGGTTTCGTAAAGTTAGCGAGAGTCGCGACGTTGGCGAGTCAAGCGCCGCTAACTTCGCCAGCTGACTCCCTCGCGAGCTTCGATACGCGCAATTCGCTTCCGCAGTCCGTCGAAATCGGCGATTCTGGCGATTGCCTCCATGATTTCATCGTGTCTTTTGGAGGCTGGGTGATGGGCGGCGCCAAAAAGGATGGCAATCCGCCTTTCGATTGCATCGACGCGGGCGGAAAGCTCAATCAACTCCAACTTAAAGAGAGTCTGGCGAAGTCGGCGGGTTTCCTCGGTGACGGACATGGCGTTACTCGTCGTCCTTCCCCGGCGCCGGCGGTGCCTTTACCGCCGTCGTCAACGGCTTGGTAATATCGTCGAGATACGCCGGCACGCCTGCGATGCGCTCGAGCGCCGGGTAGCGCTCGCCATCGTGGTAGTCGAGGTCGATGGTGGAGACAAACGAGTCGGCTTGCACGATAAGATGAATCGGCTCGTTATTGCCCTTTGCCGCGCGGATGGCTTCCTTCAGCGCATCGCTTGAAAAGATCTGTCCGCTTACGGCGATGATCTTTTCGCCAGGGGCGAGGCGGGCCTTGTCCGCTGGGCCGTTCCAGCGCACGTCGCTAATGCTGCCACTGGTCCCTAAGCGCAGGCCGATGGAAAACCAGCAGTCCAGGCCTCTGGTTTGCGAACCGCTCGCGCCTGCAATCGTACTCTCAGCGGCATTGGGTTTGTCGCGGTAAACCAGCTTGTAGCCGCCCTGTTCGATTCCGGCCAGATCGGCGCGCGGGTTGATCTTGTCCACGCGATCGCGCAGGAATGTGGCCCAATTGTACGGCACAACCGCGTTCAGATCCGTGACCAGTTCATCGAAGTTGTAAGGGACGATCAGCGGCCCCGTATTCCCGCCCTTGCCCAGGAAAACTTTCTGGAAGTCGTCGAGCGATTTCTTGTTTTGGGTCAGCTTGCGGATGAGCGTGTCGGCGTCGAGCCACAGCAATTCTCCGTCATAGTAATAATCCTGGCCGCGCTTCCAGTTGGACCATGCGGGGCTGCCGCCGCGCAGAATGCTTGCGGCAATGGCGGTGTCCTCTGTCGGCCGCCAGTCGCGGCCCGGTGTATAGTCGAGGGTCGCCGCCATGCGCGCCAACATATCGCGATACTGCGCTTGTGTCTCAATGCCCGAACGCGCCGCCAGCACGTCCCCGAGATACTCCGTCATTCCTTCGTAGACCCACAGCAGAGCGCCTTGCTGCGGCGTGGCAAAGTCCGGCTGATACAAGCCCACCGGCCGGCGGTATTTGCCGTTCCACGAGTGGGTGAGTTCATGCGGCAACAGGTCGGCATTGGCCAGTTGATGGGCGTCGTCGGCGTAGCCCTTTTCTTCAACGCCATTGTCCGACGACTGGCCATGCTCAAGGCCGTCCTCGCCGCCTGCGTCAGAGAGCGTGAGCAGAAAGTGGTAGACGTCGTAGTGATGTGAGCCGTAAAGAGCGTTGGCTTCGCGTACCAGGTTGTTGAGTTCAGCAAGCAGCGCGGGGCGCAGGTTTGAATCTTCCGGGTGGTCTGAAACCACGTCGATGAAGTGCTTCGGCGAGATCTCCGGCGCCAGTGGGAACTCGTGGAAGTATTGGCCCGTGACGATGGGCGAGTCCTGAAGCTGTTCCACGATGGTTGCAGCGAAGTGAGTGATGGCGCCCGCCGCCGGAATCGGAAAAGCGCCCGAGCCAATGGGCGTGAGCGAAGTGCCAATACCCCAGCCGGCGGGAACGATCAGCGAGGGCTGAATGGGAATGTCGTGAACCGGCGTGTTGGCCGGATAGAGCAGCAGCTTTTCCCATTCGAGCACGGCCAGCTTCTGGCTAACGCGCTGCGTTACGATGCAATCCAAATGGGCATGGATCGTAGTCACGCCGTCAGGTACGACCAGGTGGAACTGGTAAAGGTCCACGTCATCGCGCCGCCACGGAATAGGCTGGCCATTCGCAGTGAAGACCACCCCGGTAATTTCATCCACTGGGCCGGTGGGCCGATGGTCTCCGGGAATCCACTGTGGCGTTGTGAGGGTCAACGGTCCCGCGGCTACCGGGACATCGATCTCGGCGTGATAGAGCTTGCGCGGCGCGTCGGACAGATCGGCCGTGATCTGGATGGGGGGATTCTCGGCAAGAGCCGGAAAAATAGCGCAGGCAAGCGAAAGGAAAGCCAGCAAGACGGCTGGGATGCGGACCAGTTGATTCATAGAGAGCAAAGTCTCCTGAGAATTTCAGATTACCGCATGGGATCGACTTTCAAATCGACTGTCGGTGATTCGTGGCGCGGAACCTCATCGGCTTCGATAAAACTCCCTTCACAAGCTCCTGCCTGCCCGGCAAATCGCATATTCAATTCGTGCTCTGGGGATTCGTTGTGGTTGTCATAGCCTTCGCAATCCCGCTGACGCCGGAGGAATGGAAAGCGGTTCAGAATCCCCTTCAATACGCCTGCACGGTCGCCATTCTTGTCCCCGCAGCTAGCGCTTTTGGGCCTTCAACCGTTTTCGTGCCAAATACGTGATCGTCTACTTCAAAAAGCTTCCCGGCGTGACCATTCAGGTCCTCGGGCTGCGAAAAGATTGAATCTCGCGCCAGTTCTTTTCTCGCCCGATTCGCTGTCGCTGCCGGCTTTGCACAGAAGGCTTCAAGAATGGAGCAATAGATAAACGATATGTCTAATGTAATCAAACTTTCAACCTCCGTTTGATCTTTCTGGCACCGCCGCCGGACCAAGGAAATTACCACGCAACCAACTCATTGTAAATAGTTTGGACGAATGTGCTTATTCGCGATTTAATACTTCTTGACATTCGTGGTCCGACCACTGTATAGAACTCTACTGGACTTTCAGGCAAGGAAATTCGGTACGCCCAGAATTTCGGGGATTCTTGAAGGATCACAAAGTTCGAGAATTCTTCTCCTGAGGATGGGCTCGAAAACAGCCCACAACCAAACACCATTTGGGGGCACCAATGGAATACAAGTTGCTAAGAAAATTCGCGACGATCCGCCGAGGTGCAATCCTTTTCTCCGGCGTGGCCGCGCTTCTTCTTGCCACCAAGGTCAACGCCCAGGTCCCCGACGACGGCGGTAACACAACCTTGCTCAGGCTGGACGGCGGCTACAGCAACTACTACCAGGCCGGCAACAACTTGGATCTTCCCTTCCCCGATGCGGCCATCCAGTTCAGCGTGAAATCCACCGTGCCCGGCGAGCATGCCGGCAGCATAGTTAACGTTGTGACCCGCTCCGAGACCGACCAGTACCACGGTTCGGGCTATGAGTTCAACCGCAACAAGCTCTTTGGATTTTTCGGATACCACTGACACTTGTAAATTAGCGCGCGCATATTTCTGCGCCAGAAGGGAATTGCACACTTATGAGGCCTTTAATCGCAACAACTCGTGAATGGATTTGCGCTGCCAGCCTGGCAATGATTGCCTTCGGGGTCATTGCCTGCTCTACAGCGCGCCTTAACGCGCAAGGATATGGAAAGATTGGCGGAACCGTCACAGATCCATCCGGAGCGGTGATTCCGGCCGCTACGGTCACGGCGACACAAACCCAGACTGGCACGGTATCCGTCGTCAAGTCGGGCGCGGCCGGCGAATATGTGTTTCCCGCGCTGTTGCCCTCCAACTATTCGATAACCGTCTCCGCAAAGGGCTTCGAGAACTCCGTGCGCACCGGTGTCGTGCTCGAAGCCGACCAATCCTTAACATTGAACGTCTCGCTGACGGTGGGCTTGGCCACGCAGACCGTTAGCGTTTCGGCCGACGCTCCGCAAGTGGATACCAGCACCGGCACCTTGTCGCAGGTCATCGACCAGGCTAGCGTGGGGGATCTGCCATTGAACGGCAGAGCCTCGGCAACGTTGATTACGCTGGTTGCCGGAGTGGTTGACGCCACCAACGAGGGCAATGGCGTCAACCAGGGCAGCGGGAAAACATTTTCCTCTACTCTGCTGAATCCCGTACAAGTTGCCAGCGTCAACGGAACGCTGCCCAATCAGGACAACTTCTTGCTTGATGGCGGCAACAACCTGGACGAAATGACCAACGTGAACGATCCTTACCCGATGCCGGATGCGACCCAGGAATTCAGCGTGCAAACCAGCAACTACAACGCTGAATTCGGCCAGAGCGCCGGCGCTGTGGTCAACATCGTCACCAAGTCCGGGGGCGAAAGGTTCCACGGCGATCTCTTCGAATATCTGCGCAACGGTTTCTTCAATGCCGAGAACCACTTTTCGCCGCCGGGCACCCAGGACACGCAGCACCGGCATCAATTCGGCGGCACCGTCGGCGGTCCTGTCATTATCCCGCGTCTCTCGAGCGGCAAGACCACGCAATTCTTTTTCGGTTATCAGCACACCCTCATTCACCTCGGGTCCGCCGCGAATACGTTCACAGCTCCCACCGCCGCCGAGGAAGGCCTCAGCTCCAGCTCCACAGGCGGAGCCTACGCCGATTACAGCAATCTCTGCACCAGCGGCTTCAATGGGTCGGGCCTCTGCAACACGGCCAGCCAGCAGATCTCTAACCCGTTCACCGGCGTGGCGTGGCCCAACAACCACATCCCCAGCAGCGCCTTCGATCCGGCTTCGGTCAACTTCGAGAAGTTTTTCCCCACGGCGACCTCGGATGCGGCCGCGGGAAAAATCGGCAACCTGGTCAACTACTTCTCCGCCACGCAGAACTACTTCGACGAGTACGATGCGCGCGTCGATCACAACTTCGGCGACAAAGACCACCTTTTTGGCCACTATTTTTACGATTGGTACCAGCAGCCGGGTATCTTCAACCCGACTGACCTCTATAGCTACACGTCGTACTTCCAAACCCGCTACCACAACGCGCTCTTGTCTGAAACCCACACCTTCACGCCCAACATCCTGAACGACCTGGTGCTCAACTTCCAACGCGAGGTTTCCCAGCGCGGCGGACCTCCGGGCAGCGAGGACATTACGGCTCTCGGTCCCTCGGGTTCCGGCCTCGCCGGTCTCTGGCAGCCGAATCTCGGACCCTACATGGCGCTCACCGTCAGCGGCTACATGAAGGTCGGATCGTCCGCCAGCGCCCTGTTTGAACGCAACAACTACACCTTCAACGACGACCTGCACTGGGTCAAAGGGGCCCACAACTTTGCCTTTGGCGGACACTACGAACTGAGCAAGTTCGACGTGGTCAACGTGTACAACTCCTATGGCGCCTTCACCTCCGGCCTGGCCGGCTCGTCCCTCGCGGCCGCGAACGTCAACGCCATGGCCAATTTTCAACAGGGCTTCCTATCCGCACTCGTCCAGGGCGAATTCGAGGAGACCAACGACCGCGGTCACTTCCCGGCCATCTACGCCCAGGATAGTTGGAAGCTGAATCACCGACTGACCTTGGATTATGGCTTGCGTTGGGAGATGTTTGCTCCCTGGCACAACAAGATCGGCGACCAGACCGCATTCAGCGCCTCAGAGTACGCGGCCAACACAGGTACGCCCCAATTCGCTATTGCCAGTTCGTCAGGAACACCGGGATTGCCTGCCGGCATGGTGCTCTCGGGCGACCCAGGATTCCCGGTCAACGGAGTGAATAACCAGTACAAGCAATTCATGCCACGTGTCGGTTTCGCCTACGACGTCTTTGGCAATGGCAAGACGGCAGTTCGCGGCGGCTACGGCATCTTCTACCAGGACCGCTTGCCCGGCTTCTTCAACCTCAGTCAGTCCACTTTTGCCCCCAACACCATCACCGTTACACTCGCCAACCTGGACCAGAGCGCCGGCAGCCCCGGTGGGCCATTTAGCAACCCGTATTGCACGGGTTGCTCGAAAGGCGCGTACACCAATCCGTTCCCGTTCACCCTCCCATTCAAGTCCACGCAGGTCTTCCCCAACCAAATGGAGGTCAACGAGTACTCTCCCGACGGCAACTTCCGGGTGCCGGTTACCTATGACTACAACCTGACCATCGAGCAGCAGCTCCCTGGCGGCTGGGCCACGCGGCTGGCCTATGTCGGTTCGGCGTCGCGTCACCTGTTTGTCAATCTTGAAGTAAACCCGGCGGTGAACACGGGTGTGAACACAGGCACCGCCACGAGCCCCAAGCTGATCTTCCCTGGCGGCACATCCGCCGCCAACGCCAGAAGGGTCTATAACACGGCTCCCACCGTCGGCCCGTGCCTCACAACCACGGGTTGCAACGAGAACTACTCCCAGATTGTCGAAGCGGCCATGATCGGCAGTGCCCACTTCAATTCCTTCCAGGCCACTTTGCTAAAGAAGATGTCGCACGGGCTTCAGCTCATGGCCAATTACACCTGGTCGAAGTCCTACGACGACATGCCGCAGGCCACGCGCGACTCCAATACCGAGGACCTGAACGCCGGCGAGTCGTATGTCTATCCTCTCTATCCCTCCAACGCAACCAACATCCCAGGGGCAGCTTTGGTGCCGGACATCAAGGCCCTCGACCGCGGCCTGTCCGATATCGATCATCCACAGGCCTTCTCGGTCTCCTATGAATGGGCGTTTCCAAAACTCAACAACGGCCTCGGCTTCCTCCGCGCCGTTGTCAACGATTGGCGGACCTCCGGTCTCGTTCAGTCACACTCCGGCGACGCGCTCACCGTGTGGACGGGGACCGACAACTCGAGTACCGGCCTGACTCAGGACCGCGGCCAGCGTGACTTCACGCAGTCGGCCTACCTGCAAAGTAAGATCGACGGGGGAGACTGCGCGGCAGGGAAACTCTGCGAAAGCTGGCTGAACCCGTCGGCCTTCTCGGTGCCCCTAAACACAGGCCCCGGAACCGGTTTCGGCAACATCGTCAAAGACACGCTTCGCGGCCCTCGCTTCACGGTGTGGAACGCTGCTGTGGTCCGTGCTTTCCGCGTCTACCGCGAAACGAACTTGGAGTTCAGGGCCGAATACTTCGATGTCCTGAACCACACCATCCTCAACAATCCGGGGACTTCAAGCCCGCTCAGCAGCAGCACATCCTTCGGAACCATCACCGGCGAGAACGGCGCCGGGCCACGTATTGCGCAGTTCGCCCTCAAGTACGTCTTCTGATCCAAAAGTGGACTGCTGGCTGGCGGGAGACATTCAACAACCAATTGAATGTCTCTCCGCCGCAAATCTCTTTGACTTATTGGTCTTTCGGATTTGGGGCGAGTTGCGGCAAACTTCGTGACATAACTTCATTCTCACTTTGCAGGTGGAGAGAGTTGCTTGCTTCGTCTAGATTGGAGAAATGGCTTCAAGAAATAACCAATAGATAAAGTGTATGTCTAATGTATTTAGATTTCTGGCTCCGGTCTCAACTGTCTGGCGCTGCCGCTGGACCAAGTCAATTAATGCGTAACTCATTCATTGTAAATAGTTTGAACAAATACGTATTTTCGCGTTTAATACTTCTTGACATTCGTGGTCCGACCTCTATATAGACCTGTACTGGACTTTCAGGCAAGGAAATTCGATACGAAATGAATTTCGCGGATTCCTGACAGATCAAGGAGCAAGAAATTTTTCTTTGAGGATGGGCTCGAGAGCAGCCCACAACCAACTTCATTTGGAGGCTTTAATGGTTCACAGGTTGTTAACAAAACACGCGGCGATCCGCCGCTGTCTAATCGTCTTCTCCTGTGTGGTCGCGCTTCTGCTTGCCACCAAGGTCAGCGCCCAGATCGCCGGATCAGGCACCATCCAGGGCACGATCACCGACGCATCCGGGGCTTTGGTGGCGAATGCCAACGTCTCGCTCATTGAAACCTCGACGTCGGTCAAGCGCGAGACTAAAACCGACTCGGCCGGCATTTACATCTTCCCGAACGTTCCCGTCACCACCTATAACCTTATCGTTGCGGCTCCAAGCTTCGAGACCTACGAACAGACAGGCATCGACCTCGAAGTCGGCAGCAGCATCGCCATCAATGTTGCCTTGAAGGTCGGCAGGGCGGACGTAAAGATTGAGGTCCAGGCCGAGGGCATCGCCCTTCAGACCGAGGACGTTTCCTTCAAGCAGACCATCGACGAGCATGCAGTTACGGAAATGCCCCTCAACGGCCGTCAGTTGGAAAGCCTGCTGGTGCTTGCTGGCGGTACCTCCGCGGCTCCCTGCGGCGATTGCACAGGTTCCAAATTCCCCGACCAGGCCGGCACTGTGTACGCGATCGGCGGCCCCGGCGGAAACACCTCCGAGTGGAAGCTGGATGGCGGCGACGCTAACGACTATCAGACCGGCGCCAACCTCGATGTGCC
>CAZSVJ010000022.1:22436-23779 GCA_964610185.1 uncultured Occallatibacter sp.
CTCCGCGACAAGCTCTTTGCCTTTGCCGCATACCAGCACGAAAATCTGAAGCAGTCTACAACCAGTTCGGCTGAGTATCTGCCGACTACTGTCGGTGGCACCACGGGTACCGGCAACCTGGGCGGTGATTTTTCCGCTACAGACCCAATCACCACGCCCACCGGCACTGCTCCGGCTTGCGGAAAATTTGGGCAACTGTGCGACCCGCTCACCGGAGCCATCATTCCGAACAACATCTACGGCAGTGCGCCGGGTGGGCCTACTTTGGTAAAGAACGCGGCGGCGGTGGCGCTGCTCGCGCACCTGCCCCTGCCCACTCCCAGCGGTTCCTTTTCAAACCCAAATGCGGGCGAGGTCGCCTACCAAGTCCCCGCCTTCACGTTCACCAACGAGTTTATTACCAGGGTTGACTACCTTATCAACCAGAAGAATAGCTTTTACTCGCGGTACTTCATCGACGGTTACCAGTTTCCCGCCTTCTATTATCCGGGCGGCTCCGCAAGCAACGGCGGAATCCTCATTACCACCGTGTCTGGAAACTCCGAACGCATGCAAAGTTTCACCATGGGCGAGAATTGGACCGTCAACCCCAATACCGTGAACTCGGCCCACGTCTCGGGAACGAGAGAGCGCAATGATCGCGGGTACAACAGCGCCGACATCAACGCTGCTTCCATCGGAGTCACTGACCCTCAGATCGTGCCGGCCGGTCTCCAACTCACTGTTTCTTCGGGCGTCTCAAACGCGGGAGCGTTCAGCATGGGCGGCGGTTCAAACGCCCTCGCCGTGATCAACGTCAATGCCTTCAACTTCTCCGACGACCTGACCCTGGTGCGCGGCAAGCACCTCTTCGTGATCGGCGGCGAGTTCGTAAGAAGCCAACTGAACCTCAACAATGCATACAATGGAAACGGATCCTTTGCCTTCAACGGGCAATACAGCGAGTTTGGACCGGGTGGAGGCTCCGTCGTCTCCGGACAGGGCAACGGCACGCTGGACTTCCTTGAGGGAGCCCTGACCAGCCTGGGACAGAGCAAGTCGCAGCAGAACGCCAATCGCGGCAACATTCCCAGCCTGTACGTTTCCGACACCTTCCACGCATCCAAGAGACTGACGCTGCTCGGCGGCGTTCGCTGGTCGCCGTTCTTTTATCCCGACGACTACTTCCACCGCGTAGCCGTATTTAGTCAGGCCGGATTCGAGTCGAACAAGATCAGCTCCGTCTATCCCAACGCGCCTCCGGGAATCTCTTTCTATGGGGATCCGGGCGTGAACGGAGGGGGGACACTGAATTCGCCCTGGCAGTGGGATGCCAACGTCGGCGCCACCTACGATCTCTTCGG
>CAZSVJ010000023.1:0-23574 GCA_964610185.1 uncultured Occallatibacter sp.
TGCTGCGCGCCCAGCGGATGTTCGAGGCCTCGTCGAAGCGCGCCATCAGCTCCACCACCAAAGTGGTCTCCTTGGTGGCCGCGGCCTCGATAAACGCCTCGAACATGGGCGCGTCGTGGCTGGTGCGGTAGAGGGTCTGCTTCATGCTGACCACAGCGTCATCCCGCGCTCCCTGCTCGATAAATCCAACCACCGGATCGTAGGAGTCGTATGGATGGTGAAGCAGAATATCGTGCTGCCGCAGCTCATCGAAGATGTTCGTGGACTTGCGGCTCAGGTGCAGCGCCTTGGGTGTGAAGGGCGCGAACTTCAGGTCCGGCCGCTGCACATCGCTATAAAAAAACATGAGCCGCGAAAGGTTCACCGGCCCATCGCTGCGGAATACCTGATCCTCATCGAGCTCGAAGTTCACGCGCAGCCGTTCCACGATTTCAGCGTGGGCGCCGGTCTCAATCTCCAGGCGCACCGCGTCGCCTTTGCGGCGATTGTGCAGTTCCACGCGAATCGTCTCCAGCAGCGACCGCGCTTCCTCTTCTTCAAAATAAAGATTGGAGTTGCGGGTGACGCGGAACGCCGCGTGAGCCAGCACTTCGTAGCCGCGATACATGCTGCCGAGATTCTGCGCGATCAGGTCCTGAAGCAGCAGGTAGTCGAAGAATCCATCGGCCGCGGGCAGGCGAACAAACCGCGGCAGCGCGCGCGGCACCGTCACCACCCCCAGCACCTGCGGTCCGGAGCTGCGCCGCTTTGCCCTGAGCAGCAGCGCCAGGCAAAGAGCCTTGTTCAGAACGCGCGGAAACGGGTGGGCCGGGTCGATCGAAATCGGCGTCAGCAGCGGATCGACCTCGCGCTGAAAATAGCTCTGCGCAAATGCGCGGGCCTCCGCGTCCAGTTCCTTCCAGTCCAGCAGCCGGATGTTCTGGTTGCGCAACTCGGGCAGCAGTTGATCGTTCCAGCAGCGATACTGCGCGGCCACAAAACTGTGAATTTCCGCCGTCAACACGCGCAGAGACTCGTCCGGACGCAGCCCATCGTAGCCCGGTTCGCGGTAGCCGTCCTCGATGCGCTGTAGCAGCCCTGCCTGACGAACCTCAACGTATTCGTCCAGGTTGTTGGCGGTGATCGACAGGAACTTTACCCGCTCCAGCAGCGGGTTAGCCGCGTCCTCGGCCTCTTCAAGCACACGCCGGTTGAACTGCATCCAGGAGTAGTCCCGACCGCTGAATAGCTGTTGCTTCTTTGTGGTTCTGGCCATCAAATCCGTCCAATGCGCGTGATGGAAGTCTACAGTGTTTTCGTCGGGGCTCGCACCTGGGGCCGCCATGAAAAACACTCCCACCATCAATCTCATACAGGGCAAACCAGGCAAACGATGTTAATCCAGTGCAAAAACCTGCCACCCGATCTTAATGCGACCCAATCTTGGATTGACGCTTTGGCCCATTGGGTTCACGATTGGAGGATGAGAAGATAAGAATTGAACCAGTTGAACACACTCCCGCAAAGAGGAGTCCTTTCCATGACTCAGGAATCCGCACCATCGATGAACGAGATCAACGAGAGCCTGATCCCCGCCAAGCCGATCCCGGTCGAAGCGCTTGCCTTCTCAAAGCGCGTGCATGGTCTCATGGATGGCCAACAGAAGGACGATGAGACCGTTGCCAAAGCATTCGAAGGCATGGATGAAATGTTCGACCTGATCGCCGCCGGCCTCTACACCATCGCCTCGATGCTTGTGGGCGAAGGCGAGGAGAGCGTCCGCCTGGTGGAAACGGCGGTTGCCAACGCCGAGATTTCAGCCTGCGACAATCCCGCCCAGGCCCGGAAAAGCAGCCGCCTTGCCCTGTGCACCGCAGCCCTTGAAACCTTGGCGCGCCGCGACCCCGCCAGCCTGGCCGCGCCGGCAGGGCTCAAACATGCATCCACCTGCATCGAAGACGACGACCTGGACGCAGCCGCCGTTTCAAGCGAACAGTTGCTGCTCATGCTCGCGGGCCCGGACCGTGACCGCGTCAGAAACTGGCTCACTGGTTTGTCCACACTCACGCGCACCATCTTTGTCTTGCGCGTGGTGGCCGAGTTCCGAGCAGCGGAGATCGCCACGATGCTGGTCGAGCACGGCGGCCCGCAAGCCGAGGGTTGGACCGTGGAGGCTGTGCGCGAATTTTGCCGCCAGGGGCTTTGCTCGCTGGCCTCACAGCTGATTCAAGCCTCGACCGCCCGCTAATTCTGAAGAAGCTCCAGGCGGAAACGGGCCGATGTGCATTGGCAAATTCACCCCAGCAATTGCAGAATGAAAGGAACCATGAGAAGTAGTGGCTTTGAAAGGGCACGGCTTTCCGCCGCGGCGGATGCCGCGCAATGCGGCAATCATGGTCCGGCTTTAGCCGCTGAGGGATGTTTTTTCGTTAGAATGCCTTCCCTCGGGGGCTGAAGCCCAAGAATTTTCTTACCAGATGCATTGGCACGACTGAAGTCGTGCCCTTTCAAACCAGTCGTTCATGCAACTTCCATGTTCATTTCACTGCGCTTCGGCATCCGGTCGCCTGCGTCCGGCTGGGTCCCCGTCCGATACACTAGATTTAAGAACCTTGCGCCCTTTGATGCGCATCAAAAAAGCGAAACCATCTACTGGCAAATTCGCCTGGTTGTGAGTTGACTGACCTTGATTTCTTCCGAGTATCCAAGAATACGCACTGTCTGTGCCCAAGTCTCCGGCCTGTTGCCGGCCGTTGCCATTCTTGTCCCACTTTTCTATGCGCGTATGCTGCCGGCGCAGTCGCTTGGTCTGGAACCCCCTCAAGCCTCCGGCCCCACCGCGGCCAGCTTCCAGGGCAGCGTGGCCACGGGTGAGGCCACATCGCAACCCATCGGCCTATCACTCGACGAAGCCATCCGACGCGGGCTCAAAACTAATCTTGGAATTATTCTGAGCGGAACTCAAACCGCCTCGGCCCGCGGCCAATTGCTCAGTCAATTACAGGCCCTGCTGCCCTCGGTGGATGCCAGCGGTAAGGAAACCATCACCCAGGTCGACCTACCCGCGGAAGGATTGCGCATTCCCGGCTTTCCCACCATCATCGGGCCGTTCGGCTACACGGATGTACGCGCTACGCTCAGTTGGTCGCTGATCAACGTGAATTCCATGCGCAAGTATCTGGCCGACCGCCACAGCTTTGCCTCGGCCCAGCTCTCCGCGCAAGACGCGCGCGATATGGTGATCCTTACCGTCGGCAACGCCTACCTTCTGGTGCTGGCCGATGAATCGCAGGTGGCCAGCGTAGAAGCCCAAGCGGCCACGGCTAAAACTTCGCTCAACCAGGCAATAGCCAACCACCAGGCAGGCACGGCGCCATTGCTCGACGAATTGCGCTCCCGCGTGGATTCCCAATCGCTCGATCAGCAGTTGATCGTTGCCAACAATGCACTCGAAAAAGACAAGCTGGCCTTGGCGCGCGTCATCGGCCTGCCGCTGGCGCAGAGCTTCACGCTCACCGACGCTGCGCCGTACGCGGCCTTTGACCAAATTGATGTCGATGCTGCCATTCATCAGGCCCACGCCAATCGCAAAGACCTGGCGGCCATGCTGGAGCAGACCAAGGCGGCCGAGCAGGAGCGCAAGGCGGCCACCGCCGATCGCTTTCCCACCTTCAAATTCGACGGCGACTACGGCGATATCGGCACCACGCTGGCGCACTCGCACGGCACCGGCGATGCCACCGGCACGCTGAGCGTTCCGGTCTTCAAGGAATTTGAATTTCGCGGCGAAGCCCAGCAAGCCCAGGCGCAACTCGATACTTCGCGCGCTCAGTTGAGCGACAAAAACGCCCAGGTGGACGCAGACATTCGCGACGCGCTGCTCGATATTGCCTCCGCGCAAAAGCAGGTCGAGGTTGCCAAATCGAGCGTCGATCTGGCCAACGAGGCGCTCAGCGAGGCGCAGCAGCGCTATGCCAATGGCGTCAGCGACAATCTGGCCGTCAGCCAGGCCCAGCAGACCGTGGCCCAGGCCAACAATCAATACGTCAGCAGCCTCTACCAGCACAATGTGGCCAAGCTCAGCCTGGCTCGCGCCCTGGGAGTGGCCGAGAACTACAAGAATTATTTGGGAGGAAAGTAAACGTGGCGGACCCAACACAAACACCAGCCCAATCGACACCGGACACCGACATGGAGAACCCTCAGCCGAAGCGCAGTCGCAGGCTGCTCATCGTGGTCGTCGTTGTTGTCCTCATTGCGGTCGCGATCGCAATCTGGTGGCACTCCACCTTTAGTGAGGACACCGACGACGCGCAGGTCAACGGCCACTTGATTCAGGTCAGCTCACGCATCAACGGACAGGTTCTAAAGGTCGACGTCGAGGAGAACCAGTTTGTGAAGCAGGGCGATGTCATCGCCGAACTCGACCCCGCGGACTACAACGTCGCGGTTGAGAACGCTGAGGCCGCCCTGGCCACCGCGCAAGCCAACGCCGCCGCCGCAGATGTGAATGTGCCCATCACCTCCGCCAACACCGGAAGCAACCTGCGCTCGGCGGACGCTGACGTCACTGGGACAGTGGACGCCGTACAGCAGGCTCAGGAACAATTCGAAGCCGCGCATGCGCGTGTGATTCAGGCCCAGGCGAACTTGACCAAGGCGCAAGCCGACCTGGATCGCTATCGGCCTCTAGTCGAAAAAGACGTGATCAGCAAGCAGCAGTGGGACGCCGCCGTAGCCGCGGTGGACGCGGACAAGGCCGCCGTGAACGACGCAATCGCCACCGAACGGGCTGCCGGCAACGGAGTGGGTGTCGCTCGCCAGAAGCAGAACCAGGCCCAGGCCGCGCAAAAGTATGCCGAGACGGGCCCGCAGCAGGTGGCTGCGCAGAGTGCTCGCGCCAAGGCGGCTCTGGCCCAGGTTGCGCAGGCACAGGCACAACTTGATCAGGCCCGGCTCAATCTCAGCTATACAAAGATTGTGGCTCCAGCAACCGGCATCGTCACCCGCAAGAGCGTCGAGATCGACCAGAATGTCTCCGCCGGCCAGAACCTGCTTACGCTTGTATCGCTTCAAGACCTGTGGATCACCGCGAACTTCAAAGAGACCCAGCTGCGTCACATGTCGGCCGGGCAGCCGGTCGAGATCGCGGTCGATGCCACTGGAAAGAAATACAGCGGCAAAGTAACTCAGATTGGCGGCGCAACCGGCTCAGTGCTCTCCTTATTTCCGCCTGAAAACGCCACGGGCAACTACGTCAAGGTCGTGCAGCGCGTCCCGGTCCGCATCGACTTTACCAATCTGAATGTTGAGGATCAAAACCACCTGCTGCGTCCCGGCCTGTCCGTCGAGCCGAAGGTGCGCGTGAAGTAGAAACTCAACGCGCCTCTGTCCGTTCCCCAAAAAAGCCGGGTGCCGAGTGCCCCATCCATCGAGCGTTCTTTGCTCGATGGGTGGGAAGCCACGATCCTTCACTTTTTTGTTTTCTCCACCAATGCGTTCAAACTTCGAGGTCCATCTCATCAAATTCTTGCTGTTCCGGCAGCATACCTAGATGCAGGATGCGTGACACGAGAATGCCGTTCTCTTCCACACGGTAAAAGATCACATGTTTGCCTTTTTCAAAGCGGCGCAAACCCGGGCGAATCCAATCGCAACGCCGGCCGAGCGCAGGATTGCGGGCGAGCATCTTCGCGCACTTTTCAGGCTGTCCAGATAGCGCTCCGCCTGAGCCATACCCCATGTTTGAATCGTATAGGCGCCTATGCTCAACAAGTCCGCTTTGGCCGTGCGCGAGAAGCGTGCCGTGGGCATCGCTAGCCGCGATTCGTAGCTATCTTAAGCGTCTCGCGGACCTGCTGAAAGACGTCGCCCTCCGCCACGCCGCTAGCATCGCCTTCGTCAATCGCCGCGCGAAGCGCTCCGAGCTTCGCATCGAAGATCCGCTCCTCCCGCTCGAGAGTTCGCAGCGCAGCACGCACCACCTCGCTGGCGTTCTCAAAACGCCCACTCTCCACCCGCGCCACCACGAAACTTTCGAGTTCCTGAGTCAGATTCACGTTGCGAGTCGGCATGGCGTTTCTCCGCGAACAGAAGCAATCTGAAACCGAGCATAACATCGTTAGCAAACTTTGCCAATACGCACGATTGACGTTTCAAGCGGAGTCGATTCATCCTCGAGCGCGCTTTTCGCCAAGCCCCTCAACTTTTTAGCTTTAAGCTAGTAGCTGGAAGCCAGAGGGCTGCGTTTCGCAATGAAAGACTCCATCTACGTCTCGAAAGAGAACTACCTCAAGGCCATTCTCGAGGCTGAGGCCGAAGGCCATCAAGTGATTCCGGCCACGCTGGCCCACTGGCTTGAGGTCTCCGCGCCCGCCGTCACCATGGCCCTCAAGCGGCTCAAGCGCGACGGCTTCGCCGAAGTGGGCGCCGACGGCATCGTCCGCCTTACTCCTTCAGGCCGCGAGACCGCCTATCGCACCGCCCTCCGCCACCACCTGATTGAGCGCATGTTGAGCGAGATCTTCGGCATGGAGTGGTACGAGATCCACGAGGAGGCAGAGCGGCTGGAGCACGCTGTCTCGCCCGCCTTCGAAGCCAAGCTTAAGGAGAAACTGGGCGAAACCGGCTCCTGCCCGCATGGCAATTCAGTGCTGCCTGAGAGCCCTTCCGAACGCAAGAAACGTGGGGAGACACGGCTATCCGAGGCCCTCGAAGGCAAGCGCTACAACGTTATTAGCCTCCAGGAGCGCGATCCAAGACTGTTGCTCTTTCTCCACCACACTGGCATAGGCCCCGGCAAGAGCCTGCGTATCCTGAGCCAGAACTACGATCAAACCGTTTCAATTGAGCTACCTACGGGAAGATCTATCCTCGGAAGGCCGGCTGCGGAGGCAGTCTGGCTCAGGCCGGAATTTTCATCGTAATTGAGATGGTAACGTGCCGCCTTATGTGGCTCAAACGGCGGAGACTTGGGAGAATTGTCTCCCCGTTTTCGCTTTCGGCTTTATAGTTTTCGACGGCTGGGGCGGAGCGCTCACGGGGCGACCGAGCACCGCGTCGAATTGGTCTTTATCAACCTTCATGGATTAAACTATACGCCTGACGCTGAGAATTCTTCAGCCCGAGACTCTTGTAAATAGTGTTGAGAGGGGCTTAAGAGAGGTTGAACATTGTCGGATAATGACACGTTTGGCTATTGAATCGTAGGCGCAAATAGCGCATCATATCAACAAAAGATTGTGGGTGAAATCCCCGCAGCGTAGTCAGAACAGCCACCTTCGGGTGGCTGTTCTGTTTCTAAGGATAGATCTTCGTGGATTGCCGCCAAACCTTTATGCGGTTCTTCCTGCAACAAAAGCTGCTTACAGGCACTATGATTCCGTTCTCATCTGGGCGCGGCGTGAGTAACGCCACAGTGAAGGCATAGGGCTTGCTATCAAACTCCTTAACATAAACCCACTTTGCGATCTCAGCAACAGGATTATCTATCCACACCTCATCAGGAGCAAGCAACGTGGCGTAAGCGGATGGAAGGTCGCGGGCACGGGACCCGGTGTGAGCCAGAGTATATTTCCCAAACCCTGCAGTCGTAGCGCGGATCTCGCCCTTCTCGTCTGGCATAAATAGGCGGCCCACATTTGCCACGGTGATTCCGGCCATATGAAAGAAATGGTGGTCAAACACAGAAACTGAATGACCGCACGCCGAATCCAATCTACCCTCTTTGCCAAGAAACAGATTCTCATAGAATCCGTACAGCTCGGCTATACTCGCGTATTGCCAGGCAGCGGGGCGTTTTGGCGGATTTTGGTTAGTGAGACTCATTGACCCTTCATCGGAGATGCTTCCGGTATTGCAATTGGGGAGGGGGCGGGGGAATTTAACTCCAATGCCGCGCAGCGCCCCAGGTATATAAGGCCGGGCCGATCCTAGCGCCCGCTAGCCTCCATCCTGTTCCTAATTTTCGGGGTACTCCATCAAAAGCACGTTCTGGAGCGTCTGTAGCCATTGTTCACGATCTGTCTTCGGCCATGTTTTCCCAGGCGGGGGTAGTCGCTGGAATAGCCCCGTCAGCAACATACTTGCTGTCGCAGGCATCGTCAGAGGCCTATGCGGCATGGGATTTGCGCCTACAGTGTCAACCCTTGGCTTTTGTGGTTCTTCCTTTTTCACGGCGCTTCGTTTCTTTCCGGACCCACCGCTTCTTGCAGATTTCTGCAATATGTACGGCGAGACATCGATTCCGGCGTCCGCTGCAGCGTCTTTCAGAAAAGTTATGCACCGCGAGATCGTTTCGCCGGTCGCCGAAGTGTTCTGAGCGAAATTCTCGCGAAGCATCTGCGCGGTGGCCGTGGAGAGGTCGAAATCGTGTCGGAAAATGAATGGATACGACTTCTCTAGCGTCTCCCGCAATGCAGTCTTTCGTTCGGCCTCCTCTCCACTCACGTAGCGTTTCATGATCTGGCTGGGAATGTTGTTTTCTGAAATCATCCCAAGAAAGCGCAATGCCGTAGTAACCTGACTTTGCGCAGCTCCGGACATTGATCCCATAAGGCCGCGATCAATTCTCCCTGGAACTCCTTGTTTAAAGCGGTCAAGGAAATTTGAAAGCGTTTTGTATGCCACATAGGGCGGCGTTGCCGCCTTTTTTTCAGGCGTATCCACAGTGCACTTCTCCTAGATTTACCGTCGTAAGTCAATCCTAAAAATATACTATACGTGTTCGTATAATTCAATACGGAGTCCGATTTTTATTTTTAGATGTCGAGCTGTCCGTGAAAGTATGGCGCATGTAGAAACAAAGTGTACGGATAAATTATTGTATTAAAGTACTTTATATTAGAATATTTAGTCTGGATTGTGTGGGAGGATAGTTAACGGCTAGTTTTCGTTCATACGGAAGACTTGCTAGAGACCAGCTAAAATTGAACATCCAATCTATAAGTTATCTGTTTTCCTATCAACGGCGTATTTATCCACAGACCGAGGCACTTGCTTCTCCTGACTTATCGAGGTGTCTACAGCCCTATGTCAGACGCATAACGCTGCCCTGCCAAGGCAACAGGACTTTGGCTTTATTCGTAATTTGCGTCAAGTGCATAATCATCGTAATTTCACATAATATTTCTGCTTAACCGTAATTAATAATCCGTGGCATACTAGTGTTGAAGGGTGATTTCGACTCTTCCCCAATTTCCCATGTCCACGGAATTCCAAAACTACGTCGCGCTTCCTGAGCCCTCCCTTGCAGAGGTGCATTCCAGTGTGCGCGTCTCCCGCTCGCCCATTTACTGGCGCCGTCTGTTGGGCTTTCTTGGACCTGGGTTTCTCATCTCTGTCGGCTACATGGACCCAGGCAACTGGGCCACCGACATAGCTGGCGGCTCGCGCTTCGGCTACACGCTGCTCTCCGTCATCATGGCTTCCAATCTCATGGCCATTCTGCTACAGAGCCTTTCGCTCAAGCTCGGCGTGGCCACGGAGCGCGATCTCGCGCAGCTCTGCAACGAGAGCTACAGCCGCTGGGCCAGCTTTGGCCTCTGGATCGGCGCAGAAATAGCCATCGCCGCCTGCGACCTGGCCGAAGTCATCGGTTCGGCCATCGCGCTCAACCTGCTCTTCCACATTCCGCTCTTTTACGGCGTGCTCATCACCGGCCTCGATGTGCTCTTGATCTTGCTCATGCAGCGTTGGGGCTTCCGCTACGTTGAAGCGCTAGTCATCACGCTCATCAGCACCATCATCACACTGTTTGGTGTTCAGTTGTTCCTGTCCAAGCCGGAGTATTGGCCGGCATTCAAGAATCTCCTCATTCCTTCCCCCTCCATCATTACCAATCCCGACATGCTTTACATCGCCATCGGCATGTTGGGGGCAACCGTGATGCCGCACAACCTCTACCTACACTCGTCCATTGTCCAGAGCCGCAACTACCAGCGCACACCCGCCGGCAAACGCGAAGCCATCTTTATGGCCAATGTGGATTCCGCCCTGGCCCTCACCGTGGCGCTGTTTGTGAATGCGGCCATTGTCGTTGTAGCGGCAGCGGTGTTTTATCGCAGCGGCCACTATGAGGTCGCCGCAATTGAAGATGCCTACAAGCTGCTCAGCCCCTTGGTCGGCGCAGCCGGGGCAAGCACCATTTTCGCGATTGCCCTGCTTGCCTCCGGCCAGAACTCTTCCATCACCGGCACGCTCGCCGGCCAGGTCGTCATGGAGGGCTTCATCCACATCAAGCTCTCTCCGTGGCTGCGTCGCCTCATCACCCGCTCTCTGGCCATCATTCCCACCATCATCGTTGTCGCCTTCACCGGCGAGCGCGGAACCGAGAAGCTGCTGCTGCTGAGCCAGGTCATTCTCTCGCTACAGTTGAGCTTCGCTGTTATTCCCTTGGTAATTTTCACCGGCAGCCGAAAGAAGATGGGCGAGTTCGTCAACGGCCCCTGGCTGCAAGCGCTCTCCTGGCTCGTCGCCGCCCTGATCGCCGGACTGAATGCGTGGTTCCTTGTTCTGATGTTCCACGGAAACTGATTCGCCGTTCCCCAAGGAGGTTCCCTATGTTATGCCTTCGAACAGCGTCATCTCTTCTCGTCTCTATCTTCGTCTTAACCATAGTTAATTCTCATTCGTGTCCAGGACAGAGCGGCACATCGAGCGCTATTTCAGGCACGGTCACTGATAACACGGGCGCAGCATTGTGTAACGCTGCGGTTACGGCAACCAACGTAAATACGAAGGCCATCCGCGCCGGACAAACTAACTCCGACGGCCGTTTCCTGTTTTCACAAGTGAATCCCGGCGCCTACACGGTCACAGTGGCGGCCAGCGGATTTGCGGAGCAGACCTCGCAGCCAATTGAAGTCGGAGTCGGGCGCACGGTGATACTGACCCTGAGCCTTTCAGTCTCCTCGACCACGCAAAGCGTCGAAGTAAGGGCGCAACAGGCCATGCTCAGTCTTGAGAACCCGAACACCACAACGACCCTGGAAAGCAAGACCATCGCAAGCCTTCCCAACCCAGGACAAGACCTTACGTTTATCGCTCAGTTTGCGCCCGGCGCGCTGATGAATACAGCCGGCTCTTCCAATGACGCAAAGGCCGCCGGAGGTTACGGCAACGTGGAGTTCAATGGCCTTCCCGCAACCTCGAACGGCTATATATTGGATGGATACGACACCAACGATCCATGGCTCGGCTTGAATATCGGATTATCGACTAACTTGGTCATTGGCCTCGATGCGCTGCAGGATGCAACAGTCAATACGAACTCTTACTCCGTAGACCAGGGGAGATATGGCGCTTCTCAGGTGAATTACTTCACCAAGTCCGGAACAAACCGGTTTCACGGCGACTTATACGAGCTTTGGAATGGCTCGCTGCTCAATGCAGAGAGCTACTTTCTTCACGCCAACGACACGGCGGGCAGCATTGCCAGGAAGCCGCGCTCCACAGTGAATGAGTTCGGCATGAGCGTGGGTGGACCCATCCAGCGGGACAGGCTGTTCTTCTTCGCCCACTATGAGGGAGTCCGGATGGCCCTGCCTCTGGTTTCGCAGGCTGTGGTTCCCACGCCCGCCTATGAACAATTTGTATTGAAGCAGTTGCAGACTCCGCAGGGAGGGAATTACCCCAACACCGTAACCTGTATGCCAAATCAGACGCCAAACGATCCCATCACCGGAGAGTGCCTGCCGGCTCAACCGGCCGAGGTAGCCTTTTATAACAACATGTTCAGCCTATTTGGCAATACGGCGGGCACACCGACACAAGTTCTCTCATGCCCTCTGGAAGACGGTTACGGCTGCGCGAATCAGAGGCAGGTGTCGCTTACCAACAGCGACAGCGAGAATCTAATCGTGGTCAAGGTCGACCACACCATCGACCGTAACAACACTGTCTGGTATCGCTTTCAGCAGGACACGGGATTGCAGGCCGCTTATACCGATCCCATTAATTCCATCTTCAACTCTTACTCTCCCCAGCCGCAACGCACGTTAGTCGTGGGATACACTCATATCTTCACTCCGAATCTCGTCAACCAGTTCAATCCCGGCGCAAGCTGGTATAGCAGCATCTTTGAGCCAAATAACTTCTCCCAGGTCCGGCAGGCTTTTCCCATTGTGCTGGCGGCGGGCACCAATAACGCTCCATTCACAGCCATAGGAGGCAATGACAACACCTATCCACAGGGTCGCAAGGTAACTCAGTGGCAGATCAACGACAACCTCATCTGGTCGCGGGGAAGAAATACTTATAAATTCGGGATCAACACCCGCCGCATCGCTGTAAGCGATTACGATCTGGGCCAAGGAATCGTCCCCACCGTCGTATATAACGACCTGGCCGAGTTCACTTATGGAGCGGCTTTCACGGCAAGCCAGACATTTCCCATTTCATTGAAAGAGAGAGTCGCGGCGGGCAATCTGGATCTCTATGCGATGGACACCTACAAGCCCACCCGCCGCGTAACTTTGACCGCGGGGATGCGGGCGACCTGGAATACCAATCCTGTCAATCACCAGAGCTTGTTCGCGCGCCCTGCCGGATCGTTTCTCGACATGTCGCATAACATCGCCCAGCCCCTCGACCAGGCAATCCAAACAAGTGTGCGCGGCCTATTTCAAGCTACGCCCCTGCTGGTCTGGCAGCCCCGTGCTTCAGCGGCCTACGCTATCGCCGCCAGCACTGTCCTCCACGCCGGCTTCGGTCTCTTCAACGACATTATTCCCGCGCAGATCGCGGACTTAGCCGCAACCAATGCTCCCTATTCGCCAACCTTTGTAGGTGGGATCGGCGGCCAGGTAGGCGGACTCGGAATTGCTCCCGGCTTAATCGGCAGCGCGGTCGATGCGACAACCAATGCCGAACTGAGCTTCCAGTCTGTCTTCGCCTCGGGCGCGGCTCCGTGCACAGGCATTGCCGCCGGCGCGCCGACATGTCCGTTAGCCGTTAGCATGAACACTTTTGCAAGCGGAATGTTGAAGACACCTTATTACTACCAATACAGCTTTGGGATAGAACAGCAGGCCGGCGCGCATGGCGCGGTGCGCGTCGACTACGTTGGAACACGCGGCGTGCATGAGCCCTACCAGGTCGAGTTGAACGGCTACCAAAGCGTCTGCGCCGGGTGCTTCGCGCCCTATGCCTACCAGCAACCGCTCGATCAAAGATTCGGCAGCGTCAATGAGTTTCAAACCAATGCCAGCAGCAGTTACTCCGGATTGCAAGCCGGAGTCACCGAGCAGATCGGCGGTCTAACTCTGCGCGGTAACTACACCCTCAGCCATTGCCTGGATGAAGTGTCGAATGGCGGATTGCTTTCTTTTTCAACGCAAGGAATTCTTTCGCCGCTGCCGGGTGAACTTAGTCGTCAGCATGGGGACTGCGATTATGACGTGCGCCATAACATATCGGCCTTTGGAATTTACCAGTTACCCTTCCGCTCCTCCCATGTAGCTCTTCGGGCGATGTTAGTGGGCTGGTCGTTTTCCGAAACCGCCTTCTTGCATACCGGGCTTCCTTTCACCGTGCTTAGTCAACCTTACACAGCAAATGGAAAAGGTATATTTCAAGCCAGCGGCCCGCAATTTGCGCGCCGAGTTACAGGAGCGCCGCTCTACCTGAAGACTATTTATCCTGGCGTGACCGTGGCGGGAACCAAGCAGTGGCTGAACCCGGATGCCTTTGTCTCTGTCGTCGACCCTACAACCGGCGCATGTAGCGGCGGCGACTCCGTAACCGATTGCCAGTTTGGAGACTCGGGTCGCAATACGGTGCGCGGGCCGCACTTCACGTACTCGGACATTTATCTTACAAAGAAATTGCAAATTGCCGAGGCAGTGTCGTTGCGCTTCGACACACAGTTTTTCAATGCATTCAATCATCCGAATTTTGCGCTGCCCAGCAACGTCGAAGCCGGAGTCCCAGGCGTGTACATTCCCGCAAAATTCGGCACGCTGGAAAGCACCATCTCGCCTCCAACAGGATTGCTTGGCGTGGGCCTTGGTGGAGACAGTTCGCCGCGCATGATTGCATTTCAAGCAAGGATTGAGTTCTGACTTCCGTTACTATGGATGCCATGCGCGTTCTCTCAGCAGCCGAGATGCAAGCCTGCGATCTTGCAACCACAGAGCGCTTCGGCGTCCCCTCCTTGGAACTGATGCGAGCGGCAGCCGCCTCCGTCGCAGCCTTCGCGCGCCAGCAATTCCCCAACGCGCGCCGGGTTACAGTCTTGTGCGGCAGAGGCAACAACGGCGGCGACGGACTAATGGCCGCGCGCCTGCTCTCCGATGCGGGCCTCGATGTAACCACTCTGCTGCTGGGCGCGCCCAGCAAGCTCACCGGCGATGCGGCCGAGGCCTGGCTCCAACTGGCCAGTCCCGCGCATGGCGCTATTCACATCGTCGCGACCGCCGACGATCTGGCCCGTCACAAAGCCGCCCTCGAAGCGGATCTGATCGTCGATGCCGTGCTCGGCACGGGCTTCAAGCCGCCGCTCAAGGGCCTGGCGCTGGCCGCTCTCGAATGGATCAAGAACAGCACGGCTCTTATCCTAGCCGTAGACCTTCCCTCCGGCTGGCCCGCCGATGAAACCAGCGCCACGTTTGACGGCCCCGTCTTTCCAGCGGACGCTGTCATCACGTTTACCGCCCCCAAGCCCGCGCACGTTTTTGGCCAGTTGACCCGCCGCTGGGACCAGCCCATCGTCGTCGCGCCCATCGGTTCGCCGGACACAGCAATCGTCTCTCAGCTCAATCTGCATTGGGCCGGCTCGGCTCTGGCGCTGGCTCAAACACCCCGCCCAGTCGCAGCCAACAAAGGCAAATTCGGCCACGTGCTGGTCGTCGGCGGTTCGCTCGGATCTTCCGGAGGAAGATCAGGCGCGCCGGCTATGGCCTCTCTTGCGGCGTTGCGAGCAGGAGCGGGCTTGGTCACAGCGGCAATTCCATCCCCGGCGCTGCCACTTGTTGCCGCCGCCGCACCCGAGCTCATGACTTTGCCGCTTACGCCCACGCCCAGCGGGCAAATCTCGGCGGAAAACCTTGCTCCGGAAGTTCTTGCGGTGCTGATGGCCGGCAAAACTGTGCTGGCCATCGGCCCCGGCCTGGGCCAGAGCGCGGACACCGTCAAGTTCACCACCGGCCTGCTTTCGGCTACAAAAATCCCCGCCGTCATCGACGCCGACGCGCTCAACATTCTCGCCGCAAAGCCGGTCTTGCTTGCCAAACTCGCCAAGGGACGCACGCTGGTGCTCACGCCGCATCCAGGCGAGATGGCGCGGCTGGCCGCCATCCCCATTGCCGAGGTGCAGGCCAACCGTCTTGAAGTGGCGCGGACTTTCGCCCAGCGCAACGGCGTTACGCTGGTACTCAAAGGTGCGCGGACACTCATCGCCCACCCCGATGGACGCGTGGCCGTCAACACCACCGGCAATCCGGCAATGGCGAAGGGCGGCAGCGGCGACCTGCTCACCGGCCTCGTCGCAGGACTTTTGGCGCAGTATCCAGCCAGCGCGGCCCAGGCTGTCGAAGCGGCCGTCTATCTCCACGGCCTGGCCGCCGATGTCGCTGTCAGGGACGCCGATCAGCACACTTTGCTGGCCACGGACAGCCTTGCAAAATTTTCTCGAGCTTTTCGCTTTGATTCGCGCGGTCAGAACGGGTATGTTTGGTTGCAGGGGCAGCGGGCGGAAGCGTCAGCGACTGCAGCCTCCCGCGAGGTAGCCAAATGACCAGTGCCGCACCCGTAGCCGAAAGCCGGATTCATCAATTCACCACTCAGAGCGGCGCGGACACGGTCGAAGTCGGCCGCAAGCTGGTTCATTTGCTTGTCCCGCCGCAACTGCTGATCCTGCGCGGCGACCTCGGCACCGGCAAGACCACGCTGGTCAAGGGCATCGCTCAGGCCCTCGACGCCGCCGAGCCCGACGAAGTCACCAGCCCCACCTTCACCCTCATCCACGAGTACGACGGCACCCGCGAAGGCAAGCCCGTGAAGCTCTTTCACCTGGATGTCTACCGCCTCGAAGGCGAGCGCCAACTGGAGACCCTGGGCATCGATGAATTGCTCACTCCCGATTCGTTGGTCCTGGTCGAGTGGGGCGAAAAATTCAAGAGCATCCGCAAGAAGGCCACCGGCGAGATCGCCATCTCCTCCGCCGGCGGCGACGCCCGCAAGATTACTGTCACGCTGAAGGAGTAGGAGAACCCTATTCCCTGTTCCAGGCCTTCAGTACCACATCATGTTATAGCCGGGCGCCCCATCCATCGAGCGTTCTTTGCTCGATGGGTGGGAAATCCACGCCGCTCGATCCGCGCGCCGAAGGCAGTTGGCCCCACCGCAGGTGGTCAGTACCCCATCACGTTATAGCCGCAATCCACATACAGCGTTTCACCGGTGACGGCGCTGGATAAATCGCTGGCCAGAAACAGCGCCGCGCCGCCGACCTCTGACTGATCGACGTTCCTATGCAAGGGCGCGCGGTCGGAGTGGGCTTTCATCATCTCGCCCAGAGCGCCCACGCCGCGCGCGGCCAGCGTCTTGATGGGGCCGGCGGAGATTGCGTTGACACGGATATTCTTCGCGCCGAGGTCCCAGGCGAGATAGCGCACCGTGCATTCGAGCGCCGCCTTGGCGACTGCCATCACATTGTAGTTGGGCACAACCTTTTCCGCGGCGTAAAAGCTCAGCGTCATGATGCTGCCGCCCTCGGTCATCAACGGCGCGGCGGCGCGGGTGACGGCGATGAGCGAGTAGACGCTCACGTCAAGGGCGATGCGGAAGCCTTCGCGGCTGGTGCTGGTGAACGACCCGCGCAGGTCCTCTGGCGGAGCGAAGGCCACGGCATGAACAAGAATATCGACCTTGCCAAATTTCTCTTTGAAGGCGGCAAACAGGCTTTCGACCTCGGCGTCGCTCGATACGTCGCACTGAAAGCCGCTTGCCCCAGGCAGTTCATCGATGAGGCTCTGCGCCTCAAGCTTCATTCGCTCATTCTGGTAACAGATGGCCAAAGTGGCGCCGGCCTCGTGCAGTTTTTGGGCGATTCCCCAGGCAATGGAACGTTTGTTGGCCAGCCCGAAGACAACGGCCGTCTTACCCGCCAGATTGATCATGCTTACTCGCTTCCTCCGGGGTCAATGAACAAAATCAAACAGAATTCGTCACGATTGTTTCAGGCAATGCCGGACCCACCGTCTTTTAGAATATCAGCCGCCGAGGTCCACAAGTTCGACTTTGCCCACGGGCCGGCCCAAAAAGCGCGAGCCGAGGCGCTCAAACTTCTCCACCGAGTCGGTCGCGAAGCAGCGCAGGTCCGGCTTTATGGCCTCCTGCCCGGCTTCCTCGCCGGGCACACCCGCGAGCGCGATGCCAGCTCCGAATTGGCGCACGGCAGCCTCGGCTGCGGCTTCGGCGGAGTCGATGACCCGCATCCCGGCCGGCACGGACCGCTCAATCAGCGGCCGCAGCAGCGGGTAGTGGGTGCAGCCTAAAACCAGCGTGTCAGGGTTGAGGCCGAGGGCCGCGGCTTCGGCATTCAGCTCGTCGAGATAGATCCTGATAACCTCAGCCGTCACCGGATGGTCCGTCCAGCCCTCTTCCACGAGCGGCACCAGCAGCGGACAGGCCTTTTCAAGAGCCCGCAATCCCTGTGCTCCGCATGCGGCCGCATAAGCATGGCTGTGCACCGTGGCATCGGTCGCGATCACCAGCACGTCGCCGGTGCGCGAGGCGGCGCGCGCGGCCGATGCGCCAGGCTCGATCACTCCCAGCACCGGAACCGGCACCGCATCCTGAATGGCATCGAGAGCCAGCGCGCTGGCCGTATTGCAGGCGATGACCAGAAACTCCGCGTCCTGCTCGCGCACCAGGAATTGCGCGCTTTGCGCCGCGTAACGGGCAATGGTGCGGCGCGATTTCGATCCATAGGGCAGCCGGGCCGTATCGCCGATAAAAGCGAATTGAGCCTGCGGCAGCCGCGCCACCAGCGCCCGCAGCACCGTCAGCCCGCCAAATCCGGAATCGAAAACGCCGATGGTTGGGGTCATATTTCTCAAACCGCGGGTCCGGTCTTGCCGAGCAAATCCGCAAGGGTCTCCGATAACCAGCACAGTTCCTTGAAAACACTTCTGTCGTATGGATTGCGTGTTCCGTTTCTCAAGAGAATCGCGTTTAGATTGCTGTTAACGAAGCTATAAACGTCTAACATCCTCGGCACAGGCGGCGTGCGGCCGATCCGGAAAGCATTGCAGAGTTCACGCAGAACGCCTTCCGGTGTACCACTGTGGACGTAGGGGTCGGTTCCGTTCAGATCGCTGGCTGATCTTTGCAGTCGAAATGGCTCCGACTCCCAAACGAACCAAGCGTGGAGGCTGGGGTTTAGATTGGCCCAGGTAATCGTCATGCCCAGCTCCAGGGGCATATTGAATCGTGGGGCCGCCGAGGGTGCGACGCTCAATTCCACTCTCGAAAGATCGTGGATGGAATAACGGCAAGTTTGGATGAGTTGGAAGATTCTGTTCAGCCGACGCTCCCCACCCGGGATCTCCGACGCAATATGAGGAACCAGATTCAGTTGGTAGAGTCCGACGATGTAGGCGATGTAGAGGCTGCGAAACTCTTCGTCGTAGGGAATGTTCAAGAAGACCGAGTTTGGATCAGGCAGCGGAGGCACGCTTCCGACTCTTTTCCGGTTCGATCGAGTTCACGAGCGCCTCTTCCCGATTGGATAGCATAGTTTTGAACTCGTCGACAAGTGCCTGTAGTTCTTTCTCGCGAGCTTTGGAGATGCGTAATTGCTTTACCCTCTCTTCGTGGGTGGTCCTTGGGGCCGTAATGTGAACTGACTTAGGCATGGTTATTGATTCATCATACCGCGAATTAGGCAAAATACAAACGACTCGGTTCCGATTAGGCGCAGCGCTTACGGCTTTGTCACCGCTTCAGCAGTCAGGTATGTTCGCGTCAAATCGGCATGACCGGCAAGGGTTGCGCGCGGCTGCCCGTCTACCAGGAACCGAACTTGCGTGACGCGGGGCAGGTTGGCATTCAGCGTCCCGCAGATGGACATCACGGTGAGCGTCTCGGTCTCAATGCCGGAGGGATGGCTGGCGACGAATGCGCCGCTCAGGTTGACGACGGCAAGCTCGTCTCCAGTCGGCGAAGGGTCCTCCGATGGTGAGTCTTGGGCTGCCGGATTCATACTGCCCTTGCTACCCCGGCCTTCCAAATTCTGCGCCGGCAAAAGGAAAACCTGCGCGATCGAGCTTGCGCCGCCGGGAATCGGGTGGGAAGCACCGGGAGCCGCGTACAGATCAAGCAGCTTCCCCAGCAGGGCGCGTGCCCGCGCGCCGGGGTCGCTGGGCAATGGCAGAGATTGCGCCTGTGGCAGCAGCGAGCCGTCGGCATCGCTGGCTACCATGATCGTGGCCTGCTCAGCCGGTGCCACCTCGGGCGCCTGCGTGGGCGCCGAATCGTCGGCGGCGAGCAAACGCAGGTGGGCATGATCGCGCAACTGCCAGAGCGCCACGCCCATGGCTACCGACGCCGCAACCAGCACGGAAAACAAGATGGTCTGGTAGCGCGGAATCATGGCTCGTGAGCCTCCCCCGTGCGCAATGCATCTGTCCGCGATGCGTCTGTACGCCATTCGAGCAGCGCAGCCGCGAGCGTCTCTGCAACCCGCGCCTGGTAACCAGGATCGTCAAGTCCCGCAATCAGTTTCTTGTTCGCATCGCGTTCCGGCGCAATCTCCACGGCTACCGCCGGGCAGGTCATGCTATCCACTGCGGGCAGAGCGGTTCGGCCCAGCGTAACGGTCATTCCGGCGTGCAGCAGAGCGCTGTTCAGCGTGCCGGCAAGCGCCAGGCTGCGCGTCACCCAGGCGGCCTGCGCGGTCTTCCACGGAGCAAAACGAGCCGGTTGAACGGGCGTTACGTTGGAAACAAATAAATGCACGCCCGAACCGCTCTCCGATCCATGCAGGCTGAGGCAAGCCTGGGCATTAGCGTGGTTGGCCATCTCCGCCCGTCGATTCAAATCGACAGTCGCGTCGGATTCACGGGTGGTGAGCACCTGGATGCCACGAGCCGCCAGCAACGAACGCAGCCGCACACTCAGAGATAGCGTAAAGGCCTTCTCCTCTTGCCCGTTGAGCCGTCCGCCGCGGTCGTCGCCGCCATGAGCCGCATCCAGCACCACCACAAACCGGGATGGAGGGACTTGAAAGGCAGCCGGTGGACCTGCTTGTGCTGGCGGAGTTTGCGCTGCTGCCGTCGAACCGGCCAAGCAAGCAGCCAGAGCACAAATGTATCGACCCCCTCGAAGCATCTGCCCGCGGGCTGGGGACATCCGCTCGCTTTTGGAACAGCTTGGCTTTAGCCGTGCCGCGGAAGTGCCGCAAATCATTTTCATTTCTTCTGGTGGGAAACGCTGTGCGCGAACTTGTTTGCCAAGAGCTGCCCCTCATCGTTATCCAATCTAGTTAGAGTCATATCCGTGACCGTTGACTGCTCAGTTTGAAAAAAGATGTTCCTGACCGCAAAGTAGTAGACGCCCCCTGCTTCCGCGGTGAAGCTACTTGCGGCAACCTTGCCACGTTGTCCAACGCCCACTTGTCCCATGCCGAGCCCAAACAGTGCGCCCGCAACGGGACTCGATCCGCTTGACTGCCAGCTTGCGCAAAGATGATGTACTCCCGGATCGACGGAGAAAAACAGGTAAGAGTCGCCATGGGTGGCTCCCACCCAGTTGCCGTCCACACCCGCTTTGGTTGTTGGTTTGGGAAGCGATTGGAACTTTGAATCATCCTCAATGAAATAGACCAGCGCGTTGCCGGTCTCAGGTCGAGTCGGTTGCTGCCCTTTATCGGTTTTCACCCCGAACTTGGCTGCATCGTTTCCACAACCGGGAGACCCCGCGGGAGGGGCGGCTATGTCTTGTGCTAGGACAGTCAATGGAAGCGAAACGATTGAGAATACAAATACCTTGATGGCCGTTCGAATCATGGAATTCACCTCTCACCTCATTGACGGTTCCAGTTGGGTCCAGTTACGAGAAAATCAAGAAGTCTTTTACGTGAACTCGGCAAGACGAATGCGTTTCTGCCGCCCCCCATTGTTAGTCCAACGCATAAATAGCCAAACCGCTGAGCAGCTTGGGAAAGAAATCGGTGGACTTCTGCGGCATCACATCGCCCGCAAAGGCCACTTCCCGCAGTTGCTCCATGGAGACGGGGTTGGTGAGGAACGCAACGTCCGCTTCGCCGCGCTTGCCCGCCGTGGTGGGGCGGACCAGGTCCACAGTCTCGGCGGCGTCTCGCAGATAGCGGATGTTGGTCTGATCGCGAACCTTTTCCGCATCCAGTCCAAGCAGCCGGTCGAGAATGATCGAATGCAGATGACTCAGGTCAAGTTGCCGCTGGCGTTCCGGCATATCTGCCAGCGCCTTCGCGACAACGTCCGGTTTGGATCGAAGCAGCAGAGCGCCGGTGCGCGTCACGGCAATGAACGCCGTCCCCTTCTGGCGGCCAAGCAATTCCATATAACGCGTGGTCTCACCCTCGCGCAACGCCTCCACCGCGAAAAACTCCCCGGCGGCTTTGGCGAACGCGACCGGGTCGAACCCCACCAGACTATGCACCACACGATGCGTGGGCAGAATCACCAGCCCATCGGAGTCCATATTCACAAACGTCATCATCACGGCCGCTTCAGGGTAAGGCGGCTGCGGCAGGTGGTTGTTGCCGAACTCTGCCTTGGCCGGACCAGCGGGCGCATGTTCCTTTGAGTAGTTCAGCGCCGTCTCGTAGCGATGGTGACCGTCGGCGATGATCAGCTTCTTGTCCGCCATGGCAGTCGTCAGCAGCAAAATTGTGGCCGGGTCGCTGACACGCCACAGCCGGTGCAGTACCCCGTATTCGTCCGTGACTTCAGCTTCGGCCGCGCCATTGCCGTCGTACAAAATCTTCTCCACGCTGCCGGCTGGGTCGGAGTAAAGCATGAATATCTGGCCAAAATGCGCATGGGTCGCTTTGAGCAGGTTCAGCCGGTCGCTTTTAGGTTTGGATAATGTCTGCTCGTGCCGGAAAACCACCTGCTCGGAGTACTCGTGCAGCTTGCCAAGCGCGATAAATCCCCGCCGTTCCTTCACCACATCGGTGCCTGGAACCTTGAATCGCTGCGCATAGGCAAAGACGCATGGATCTTTTTCCTGCACCAGAATGCCCTGTTCCCGCCAGGCCGCCAAATCCCGCGCCGCCCGTGTATAGACGCTTTCGCCGCGCTCCGCATCGAAGAGTTCAGGCAGGCCGAGAATGATGCGAACCAGGTTGTAAGGGCTCCGCTGGTAGTAGGCCTGCTGCATAGCCGGAGAAATTTTGTCATAGGGCTGGGTAACAACGTCGTCCAGCCGGACTGCTGTGGGATTGTAGCGCCAAGCGCGAAAAGGATAAATGCGTGCCATACGAAAGGACTTACTCCCCGTCTAACAAGTTAGATTTACGCGTGGGTGTCCCTTTTGCTCATGCCGGGAAGCCTTTGCGCTTGGACTCGATTGTATCCCAAGAGCGATCCCGCCACTGGATTCCGCGTCACATGAAAGACTGTCGTCTCTTGACAATGCCATGACAATCCTCAAACGCCAGCCATGCTTCAATCGTGCTAAACTCGCGTTCATTCCATGGTTTTATTTCGTGGTATAGCGCCATGAAGATGTTTCTTCCCCATCGAATTCTTCTCGCCGGACGCGACAGCATGCGCCGGCTCGGCCGTTGGCTCTGCGTTTGCGGCGTGGCGGCGGCCTTTTGCCTGGCCTCCGCCCGAGCTCAAGATCAGGACGACCAGCTCAACAAGGTGCACGTCAACCCGCCAGGGGCCACTACCGCAGCCCCCGCCGCCGGAGCGCCAGCCGGAGCTGAAGCGCCCGCCGCAACCGGCACGGGCGCACTCAGAGTCCATCCCGGTTCGTTCATCAGAATGAATGTGGACATGGTCCTCGTCCCAATCACCATTACCGATCCCATGAACCGCCTGGTCACCGGCCTCGAACAGGAAGACTTTCAGGTATTCGAGAACAACAGTCAACAAAAGATCAGTACCTTCGCCACCGAGGACGCGCCGGTTTCCATCGGCATCATCTTCGATCTCTCCGGTTCCATGTCCTCCAAGCTCATCCGCGCCCGCGAGTCGATCCTCCAGTTCATCAAGACCGCCAATCCGCAGGACGAGTTTTTTGTCATCGGATTCAACGACCGCCCCGAGTTGATTGAGGACTTCACCAACTCGGTCGAGGACATTCAAGCTCGCCTGGCCACGGTGCGCAGCGGTCACCGCACCGCCCTGCTCGACGCCATTTATTACGGTCTGGTCAAGATGAAAGAAGCCCGCCACGAGCGCAGAGCCCTGCTTGTCGTCTCCGATGGCGGCGACAATCGTTCCCGTTACACCGAGGGCGAGCTGCGCGCGCAGGTCCGCGAGTCGGACGTTGAAATGTATTCGATCGGCATCTTCGACCCCTACGCGGCCTCTCCCGAAGAACGAACCGGGCCGCAACTGCTCAACGATCTGAGCGAGGAGACCGGCGGACGCCTCTTCC
>CAZSVJ010000024.1:0-22127 GCA_964610185.1 uncultured Occallatibacter sp.
ACTTCTACAACGGCATCTTCCTGGGCATGGGCCCGTGGGCCGGCTGGGGCTATGGGCACGGCTGGGGCGACCATCGTTTTAGCGAAGGCGGCGGGGGAAGCTATCGCGGCGGTGGCGGCGCCATGGCCAATCGCAGCAATTATGCCCGCGGCGGCAATGGGCAGCATGTGACTGCCGCAGGCGGAGGTCACGCCACAGCCGTCCGCGCCAGCGTATCGCGCCCTGCGGCAGCGAGCCATGGCGCAGCCAACGCTGGAGGCTCGCGTTCGAGCGCGGCTCATGCAGCTCCTTCGCATGCGGCGGCAAGTCACGCTGCCCCGGCGCATGAAAGCGGCGGTGCGCACGGTGGCGGGGGCGGGGGACATGCCGGCGGTGGTGGTGGAGGCGGCGGAAGGCGCTAACCTGTAATGCTGAAGCAGACAAACCGTTCTTCACAAAGCGGCGGGGCAAACCAGCCCCGCCGCTTTGTGTCTGCGGGATTATTTGAGGGGCTTGATGCAATTAATTTATTCGCTCGACCGCGGATTGCCGCTTTCTTCGAGTCAGAGCTGTCAAGCCACGGAGCGCTTGTGCTTGACAACCTCGCTCACCGCGAGCACTGACTTTGGATTGGTTCGAACCGCTGGAATCACGGGCTTCAAAGTCGCTTTGGATACGGCGAGCTGCGGCTTTTGGGAGTTGTGCCCTGGAAACTTGTCGAGAAGAACCACGTTGAGCAGCGACTTATTGACCTGGATGCGGCCGTTGTAATTGATGAAGCCAAGCTTGCGAAAACGATTCATGAAGAAGCTTACGCGGGAGCGTGTGGTGCCGATCATTTCCGCCAGCGTTTCTTGAGAAACCGGAGGGATGAAGGTATCCCGTTCTCCCGGCTTGCCGAATTCGGCCATCAACAGGAGAATTCTCGCCAGACGCTTCTCGCCGGAATTGAAAAGCTGATCGACGAGATCGGCCTGGGTTCGCATGCTGCGGGCCAGAAGGAACTTCACAAAGAGGTCGGCGAACGTGGGCTCGTCATGCATCACGCGAATCATTTCGTCCCTGGTTATCTTGAGCGCCGAGCACGCGTTGACGGCAGAGGCCGTGGACAGCCGCAGTCCAGGAATCGACGCGATCGACTCCTCCCCAACGAAGTCGCCTGGAGAAAGAAATGTAATCGTGGCCTCCTTGCCCTTCTCCGAAACCACCGAGAGTCTCGCCCGACCCTTCTGGAGATAGAAGACGGAGTCGGCTGGATCTCCTTGCGAGAAAAACCTCTCTTTCGGTTCCAATTCAAGAACTTTGCGGCCAAGCCCCGCGCTGGCAAGAAATGCGACAGAGTCGAATTCGTGGACACCCTTATTTTTCGACAACTTGTTACCTCATTGAAACCGGTTCGTTCGTCCCGGGCCGATTCTGCCCGAGCGACAGCCCTCTTGGTTGAAGTGACCGCGAATTGCAGCGATTCGATCGAAAAAAGCGCCTTCGGCGATGGACCAAAGCGCCATTCGCGCTCCGCCCTTGTCAAACGGACCCTGACCCAATGATGGAGATGCCGGCATTGCAATTCAGTCACACGAACCATTAACGAAGAATGCGCTGAAGCTCATCATATTGTCAGCTTGTCGCTGATTCACGACTGGTCTATTTTGCTCAGTATCGGGAATAGCGGCACGCGGGCGCGCGTTTGAGTTCCGATTGCTGCGAGCTAATGTGACCATCCTTTTGGACGCCGACTCTGTCAATATCGGAACAAGCCGGTTCCGGGCGCGCGGAAGCTTCGGACGATAAGAGCCTTGCCAGTTGCGAATCTTACCCAGGTCGCTTGAAAAAGTGTTTCGTCTACGAAAATTAACGGGCATGAATTGGCAATGTTGTGTGCGGGTGACAACCTCCTTTGCACAAGCTCGCATCCAACCCAGCCAGAGAGAGTTTCGTCGTGAATATTCGTCAAATCCTGTTGTTGACGTTGCTCGTCGCTGCCCTGCCAAGACTCGTCGATGCGCAATCGCCCGCCGCTGAAAAGGGTTTCTCCGGCCCCGCGGTCACAACTTCGTCAACGCCGATCGACCTGACCTACGTGCGTCCGGCGCAAGCAACGATGTTCAAGAACTACGCCTTCGACGCTTTCGGTCCGTATACGATTGTCGCTGTCGGCTTTTCGGCAGGCATCAACCAGGCAGGCAATGCTCCTCCGGAATGGAGCCAGGGCATGGCCGGATACGGCAGGCGATTCGGATCGAACTTGGGAATCGCGGTGGCCGGCACAACCACGCGTTATGCGCTCGCGGAAGCTTTCAAGGAAGATACGCTCTACTATCGCTGCGAATGTAGCGGCGTTCTTCCGCGCCTGCGCCACGCAATGCTATCGACATTGACTGGACGCCGCGGCGACGACGGGCATCGCGTATTCTCTGTTCCCGCGCTGGTTTCACCCTATGCCGGTACGATGACCGCAGTTTACGGTTGGTATCCCAGCCGCTTTGACGCCAAGGATGCATTCCGCATGGGCAATTACGGCATGCTGGCATATATGGGCGAGAATATCAGCCTGGAGTTCTTGTATAGCGGACCCCACTCCTTGCTTTCTCGCATGCACTTGACAGATGCGCACGCCTCACCAGACCCTGGCCCAAATCATTGAGCGATCGCGAACTCACCACCGTTGCAGGCCCGAGCATGCCGCTTCCGGAGCGGTCAGCCACAACCCTGGTCTCAGTTTCCAGCTACGGCTCCGGGCTTTTCAACGGGTTCTTCGAGTGGTTTGGCAGCCTCGCGGTTTTCTTCTGGCAAGTCTTGAAGGCCGCGGTCACGCCGCCCTATGAGTGGCGCGAACTGGTTCGACAACTTGATGAGATTGGATCGATGTCGCTGCCCCTGGTGGCGTTGGCCGGAGCCGCGGTGGGCGCTGTGTTGTCGATGGAGACGCGCTCCAGCATGACTCGATTCGGGGCCAAGTCGCTGCTCCCGACCGCCGTTGTTTATGCCGTTATCCAGGAGATGGGCCCGATCATTACCGGACTTGTGGTGAGTGGGCGCGTGGGCGCCGGCATTGGCGCGGAGCTGGCGTCGATGAAGGTGACCGAACAGATCGACGCCATTGAAGCATCCGCGATCAACCCCTACAGGCTGCTGGCTGCGACTCGCATCCTGGCATGCATCCTGATGCTGCCTCTGCTAACCATTGCCGCGGACGCGGGCGGCTTGCTGATGGGCTGGCTAGCGCAGACTCTCGCTGAGCCGATCTCGTTGCGCCAATTCATCGACAGCGGCTTCAACGGCGCAACGCTTAGCGACTTTCTGCCGCCAACTTTCAAGACGGCTGTCTTTGGCCTCATCATCGGCCTGATTGCATGCTTTCAGGGGATGCGGACGCGCGGAGGCGCCGCGGGTGTGGGCCGGGCCGCGACAAGCTCCGTGGTTCTTGCATCGCTGTTCGTGATCCTGGCCGACGTTGTGCTGGTCAAGATCATTCTTGTTGTTTTTCACTAACACCTAACTCCATCGCGAGCAAACACTATGGCCACGACGTACGACACTCCGATGAAGGAAGCCGAACCCGAGCAGGATAGCGGCGCGCCCGTTGTCGCCGTCGAAAACTTGCGGAAGAGTTTTGGGAGCCAAAGAGTTCTGAATGGGATCAGCTTGAGTGTGAACCGCGGAGAAACGCTGGCCGTGCTCGGGCGCAGCGGCACGGGCAAAAGCGTTCTGCTGAGACTCATCATCGGCCTCGAACAGCCCGACTCGGGTTCGATCCGCATCCATGGCCATGAGATCGCCGGCCTCAATCTGGACGGGATGGGCGAAATCAGGAAGAAGATGGGCTTTCTATTTCAGCAGGCAGCGCTCTACGATTCGCTCACTGTTGAAGAAAACGTTGCGTTTCCTCTCGAGCACCATAGGAAGGAAATGCCGCGGTCTGAACGAAATGACCGGGTTCGGCAGTTGCTGGCCGAGGTGGGCTTGGAAAAAGGCCTTGGGAAAATGCCTTCCGACATTTCGGGTGGAATGCAAAAGCGTGTAGGCCTGGCGCGGGCGCTGGCGCTTGAACCGGAGATTCTGCTTCTTGACGAGCCGACGGCCGGCCTTGACCCCATCAGCTCGGGGGAGATCGACGATTTGATTCTAAAGCTGCAGCGGGAACATCAGATGGCTTCGATCGTAGTCACCCACGATCTTCACAGCGCCAAGACGATTGCCAATCGCCTGGCTATCTTGAACCAGGGCAATGTGGTGATCGAGGGCAGCTTTGAAGATCTTCAGCAAAGCGAAATCGGGTTTGTGATGGAATTTCTGAAGTTGTCGTAGGAGGACTTATGTCAAGAGTGGCGAGGCTTGGAGCATTCATCTTTGTAACGCTGGCAGTTCTTGCCGCGGGAGTCTTCCTTATTGGCAGCAAGGAATACCTGTTTGGCTCCACATACGAGCTGAAAGCGCAATTCGACAATGTGGCGGGGCTTTCCGATGGCGCGGACGTGCAGGTGGGCGGGGTCCACAGCGGAACCGTGCTGAGCATCGAATTGCCGCACAAGCCAGGCGATAAGGTCACGGTCGTCATGGAACTCGACAAGTCCACGCACGAGATCATCAAGCAGGACTCCCTGGCATCGATCGAAACCGAGGGAATGCTGGGCAATCAGTATGTGGCCATTTCCTTTGGATCGGCCGGCCAAGCCGACGTGAAGAATGGCCAGATGTTGCAGAGTCTGCCGCCGCTCGTCATGTCCGATCTGCTGAAAAAAACAAGCGGCATTCTGGACAGCAGCCAGCTGGCCATCAACAACGCAGCCATGGCAACAGCGCATCTGAACTCGGTTAGCGCCAAGATCGATTCGGGCCAGGGAACGATTGGAGCGCTGGTGAACGACAAGCAACTCTATGACAACGTGCAGCAGTCGACAGCCACGCTCCAGGCTACGATGGTTCAGGCGCAGGCCGGGGTGACGGACTTCCAGGAGAATATGGAAGCCCTGAAGCATAACTTCCTCCTGAGCGGGTATTTCAAGAAGCGCGGGTACGAAGATTCAGGAGACTTGGCGGCAAATGGAATTGGTGAACTTCCGCAGGCAGCGCCTGTGAAGGAATTTGCTTTCACGGCCAGGCAGCTGTTCGACGCTCAGGATTCAGCCAAAGCAAAAGATCAAAAGCTCCTCAAGGCAGCCGGCGATTTCCTTGCCAACAATAAGTTTGGATTCGCGGTTGTCGCTGTATCTTCCGGCATGGAAGGCGATACTCAGAAGGATCTGGTGCTCACCGAGGCCCGGGCCATGGTCGTTCGCGAGTACTTGGTGGACAACTTCGGGTTCGACGACAGCCAGCTGAAGACACTGGGGATGGGCAAGCAGCCAGGAGCGAGCCAGGGCGCGGATTGGGGATCGATCCGGATTCTTGTCTACCCGGCGGGGACCAGCATTCCCCTGGACAGGAAACTGCCGCTCGCGGTTACCACGGGAATTGCCCTAGAGTCGCCGTCCCAGGCTTCAGCGGACCCAACAAAAAAGCAGTAGCCGGCGCCGCAATTTGACAGCGCAATTTGCGTCTTGCGGAATGATGCTGGACTTGCGCCGAGCCGTTGGCGAGTTGCATTTAAAAAGCGGTCGGGGGAGCAATATAGCTCAGCATATTCCTTCCTGGTTTGCAAGGATGGTCGTGTAGCAGCGTTTCCGGGCTTGGTCTCACTGGCGACTTCTGAGCGCATCCGACGCCGTTCTCTTCCAGCCACCCGCACCGCGTGAAGCAGCTTCCTGGGCGAATCGAGGCGGAATCGCACGACACCGAATGAAGCAGTGCCGATCGACAATCCCTCCGAGTTCTTATCGGCTTCAGCACTTCGAAAGGAGAAAACCCAATGCCCCTTGTCACCGTTGTTATCACACTCGGCGTCGTCGGCCTGTTGTTGTGGCTTGTGAACCGCTTCATCCCCATGCAAGGCCAGATCAAGAGCATCCTGAATGCCGTTGTTGTGATTGCTGTCGTCCTTTGGATCTTGAGGATATTCGGCCTGTTCGAATACCTCACCCAGTTCCGTGTCGGCCACTCATAAAGCAGACTGCCGAGACCGCATCTGCCGTACTCACCAACGCAATGCAAGCACAATGCAGTACGCTCAAGTGCTGCCCCAAGGAGTTCTCGTGAAACGCATGCTTTTGTTAGCAATCGGAAGCGCCCTCAGCTTGAGCGCGTTCGCTCAAGCCGGCTCGCAAGCGACAATTGTCGTCGAACACACAGGTCCCGGCTCCACATACCGTGTGATCGAGATAAGCCGCACAGTCCAGGCAATCAACTACCGGCATCGCAGCGGCGCCACGGATGTGGGTCTTGTCGGGACGACATTGTTGCCTTCGGCCGAAGGCAAAGCCAAGGTGCGCAGCAAACGTGGCACACTTGAGGTCGAGGCGGAATTCGGAAACCTGCAAACTCCCACAACTTTCGGGGGCGAATACCTCACTTACGTCCTATGGGCAATCTCGCCGGAGGGCCGCCCTGTGAACCTTGGAGAAGTGCTGGTTGGCGACAACAATCGCAGCAAATTGACCGCGACCACCGACCTCCAGGCGTTCGCCCTGATCGTGACAGCGGAACCCTACTATGCCGTCCGCCAGCCCAGCGACGTGGTCGTGCTCGAGAACGTCGTTCGCGAAGATACCAAGGGAACCAGCGAAGCAGTAAGCGCGAAGTATGAGTTGCTGGAACGCGGGGGCTATCTCCCCAGCGGCTACAAGTTCGATCCGGTCGTCCTCAGCGCCAATTTGCCATTGGAATTCTACGAGGCGCGGAATGCCATGCGCATCGCTCAATCCGAAGGAGCCGAGAGTTATGCGTCGGATAGCTACCAGCACGCGGTCCAATCGATGAAGACGGCCGACGACTATGCCGTCAGTCCACATGTGGAAAAGAAGCCGCTGATTGCGGCATCCCGAGACGCGGTGCAGACTGCGGAGGATGCGCGAGAGATAGCCGTCAAGAAGATTGACGCGCAGCTGAGCGCGGACCAGCGCCAGGCGTCACTCGATGCGCAAGCGAAGGCGCAGGCTCAAGCCGATGCGGCCAATCGCCTAAATGAGCAGGCACAAACGGATGCGGCAACCGCGCAAGCCGCCGCTGCCAAGGCACAAGCCGCAGCAGCCAAGGCGCAAGCCGACATGGCCGCTAACCAGACAGCATCGACAGCGGCGGTTTCTGCTGCTCAGTCCGAGGCCGACCAGTCTCGCTTGGTAGCAGAGCAAGCGCTACAGCGTGAGCAACAGGCGAACAGCGAGAAAGTGGCGATGCGCGCAACGTTGTCGGCGCAGTTGAACAAGATCCTGGAGACGCGTGACAGCGCAAGGGGGCTCATCGTGAGCATGTCCGATGTGCTGTTCGACACCGGCCATTACACGCTGAAGCCTGGCGCGCGGGAGAAACTGGCGAAGGTTGCCGGGATACTGATCTCCTATCCTGGGCTGAACATTGAAGTCGGCGGGTACACGGACAATGTCGGCGGCGATCAAATGAATCAAAAGCTCTCCGAGAACCGCGCAGATACCGTCCGCAGTTATCTGGTCGATCAAGGCGTCGTCACAAACTCGGTAAGCGCAAAGGGCTTCGGCAACACCGCGCCGGTGGCCTCAAACGACAATGCCAGCGGACGCCAGGAAAACCGAAGAGTGGAACTCGTAGTATCGGGTGAAGTAATTGGCAGCCCTGCGACTACAACGACAGGCAGCGTGTTATAGCGCAATTGGGCACGCGCCGCGGTTTCAGATGTGACTGCGGCGCTTGCTTGAATCATCCGGGTGCAAACTGGCGCCACCTAGGCAAATGCAAAAGGAGGCGGTATGGCTTTCACTGGGACAAATCGCCATGAAGATCCGCTCGACAGATTTCCGCCGGCGGCCTCTTCGCCGGCTGCGTCGAAGATTTGCAGCCTGCCATTGCCCACGCGCATCGCCTTTGTCGGAAACTATCTTCCGCGCCAGTGTGGCATCGCCACATTCACGACGGACTTATGCAAAGCGCTGGCAACGGAGTATGGCGGCAGCCGTCTGTTTGCCATCCCCGTCAACGATTCCGAGTCAAGTTACCAGTATCCGGACGAAGTGCGTCTTGAACTGGAGCAGGAGGATTTGGCGTCATACGAGCGGGCTGCGGAGTTCCTGAACTTCAACGGCAACGATCTCGTGTGCGTTCAGCATGAATATGGCATTTACGGCGGAAGTGCGGGCCGCCACATCCTAACTCTGCTTCGCAAATTGAAGATGCCGGTGGTGACAACTCTGCACACCGTTTTGCGCGATCCCGATGAGAATCAGCGCATGGTTCTCGAAGAGATTGCGCGGCTTTCCGATCGCCTTGTTGTCATGAGCGAGCAGGCGGCGAAGTTTTTGCGCGAAGTGTATGCGGTTCCGATTCAGAAGATCGACATTATTCCGCATGGCGTGCCCGATTTCCAATTCATGGATCCCAACTACTTCAAAGACCGCTTTGGCGCCGAGGGGAAGTCCGTGCTGCTGACCTTCGGTTTGCTGTCGCCTAACAAAGGGATAGAGAATGTGATTCGCGCGCTGCCCGCGATTCTGGCCAAGTATCCGGATGTGGTGTATATCGTTTCCGGCGTGACGCATCCCCACATCCGCCGGCGCGAGGGCGAACGCTACCGCGAACAGTTGCAGGCCTTGGCTGCGCAAATCGGGGTCTCATCGAACCTGATTCTCGACAATCGATTTGTGAGCGCGGAGGAACTGGTTGAACACGTTGGCGCGGCGGATATTTACATCACGCCTTACCGGCAGGAAGCGCAGGTCGTCTCCGGAACGCTTGCCATCGCGCTGGGTGCGGGAAAGGCAATAATCTCCACGCCATATTGGCACGCCAAGGAAATGCTCGCGGATAACAGAGGCGTGCTTGTACCGTTTGAGAATTCCACTGCCATTGCCGAAGCTGTGCTTCGGCTTCTTGACAACGATGGCGAGCGGCACGCCATGCGCAAGCGCGCCTATATTCACTCACGCGAAACCATATGGCCCAAGACGGCACAGAAGTATATGGCAAGTTTCCAGCGCGCCCGCTTCGAGCGGAGCTTACAGCCAAAAGCGGCGCAGAAGGATGATGGTCCGACGAGCGCTCCCAGTGAACTGCCGGCACTGAACATCGCTCATTTGTTGAACCTGACAGACGACACGGGCATTCTGCAGCACGCCATCTTCTCTGTGCCCAATTCAAGCGAGGGTTATACCACCGACGACAACGCGCGGGCGCTCATGGTCTCGACTCTTCTCGATGAAGATCCTGTGCGCACAGGCAGACTGGAGAAGTCTCAGCTTTCAAGCCGCTATCTTGCATTCCTTTGGCTTGCATTCAATACCGAAACGGGAAGGTTTAGAAACTTCCTCGGCTATGATCGCCAATGGACCGAATATTGCGGGTCCGATGACAGCCATGGCCGGGCTTTGTGGTCGCTTGGCAAAGTGCTTGGCCACTCGCGCAATGCGGGGCTGAGGGGAGCTGCGGGGAGACTCTTCGAAGCTGCTGTCCCTGCAGCGCTTACGTTCACCAGTCCGCGCGCATGGGCGTTTTGCATTCTGGGCATGCAAGCCTATCTGGACTGGTTCCCTGGGGACAGAGCCATTCAGGGTGCACGCAACACACTTGCCAATCGGCTGCTCGATATCTATGAGCGCACACATTCCGCGACTTGGCGATGGTTTGAGAAGAGTCTCTCCTACTCGAACGCGAGACTTTCGCAGGCATTGATTCTTGCTGGGTGGCGTAGCGGAAACCAGCGTATGATCGAAGCGGGAATGGATTCTCTCAAGTGGCTTGTTGCCGAGCAGCACCGCGACGATCCAGAGGTTTTTGTCCCCATCGGATCAAACGGCTTCTTTATAGAGGGAAGCGAGAAGGCGCGTTTCGATCAGCAGCCCGTGGAAGCATGCGCCACCGTCTCAGCTTGCCTTGAGGTATTCAGGCTGACGGAGGAAAGCCATTGGTTTGATGAAGCCCAAGTTGTCTTCCGCTGGTTTCTCGGCAAGAACGATTTGCGGGTTCCGCTTTATGACGCATCAACAGGCGGCTGCAGAGACGGACTTCACCCCGACCGCATCAACGAGAATCAGGGAGCGGAATCAACGCTTTCATTCCTGATGGCCCTGCTTGAAATGCAGGAAGCTAGAGTGACAAACGCACATGAACGGCACTTGGAAATGAGCTCTTCCTCTTGAATCCGAATGTCTCGTCCGTTCTATCGCCAGATCTTACCACCGCTGAAGCGCATGTGGAGACACATACCGGGCTCCCGCTGTTCACCCGTTATTCCGAGAATCCGATCCTCACCCAGTGCAACTGGCCCTACCCGATTAACAGCGTCTTCAACGCAGGGGTCGTGCGTCTCCCTGACGGAGATACACTGCTGCTTTGTCGGGTGGAAGATCGAAGAGGCTTGTCCCACCTATGCGCCGCCCGCTCCGCCAATGGAATCGATCACTGGCGCATCGATTCGCAACCGACACTGCCGGCCAATCCGCGCGAATACCCTGAAGAGCTCTGGGGCATTGAAGACCCACGCATAACCTATGTTCCCGAGCTCGAACAATATGCGGTTGCTTATACCTCATTTGCGCGAGGCGGCCCTGGTGTTTCATTGGCACTTACAAAAGACTTCAAGACCTTTGAACGGTACGGAGTCATCATGCAGCCGGAAGACAAGGATGCGGCTCTGCTGCCCAGAAGGATTGGAGGGCTTTGGGCACTGATTCACCGCCCGGTGACTGCGCTGGGCGCGCATATGTGGATCTCCTACTCCCCCGATCTGCGCCACTGGGGCGGTCACAAGATCATTCTCGAAGCTCGCCGCGGCGGATGGTGGGATGCGAACAAAATCGGCCTATGCTCTCCGCCGATTGAAACGGCAAAGGGGTGGCTGACAATCTACCACGGTGTTCGGCAAACCGCATCGGGGAGCATCTATCGCCTGGGCTTGGCGCTGTTCGACCTGGAAAGACCGGAGATCTGTTTGCAGCGTGGAGACTCCTGGATATTCGGTCCCGAGGCCCCCTATGAGCGCTGCGGAGACGTCAAGGATGTCGTGTTTCCATGCGGACAAACCGTCGCCGCGGATGGAGACACCATCAACATCTATTATGGAGCGGCGGATTCGTCGATGGCGCTGGCCACTGGCAGCATACGCACACTGCTCTCATGGCTGAACTCGAACTCAAACCCAATGGAGGGAATGTCACAGCAATTCGACCTTGTTTCAGGCCCTCAGGAGCCGTGAGATGGAATTCTCAAATCGTACTTGGCCCAATTGGGTGCCGCACTTGCTTTGGATCCGGCGCGAGTGTCCAAAATGCAATTCGCTAAAATTCAAGCAAGCCGAATTGAGGCCGATCGATAGCCTGCTCAGCATGCTTGCCTTGCGCCCGGTTCGCTGCATGTTCTGCTGGCGTCGATACTATTGGTTTGGATTGCATGACCTAAACGCTCTTTAGATTCGCTAAGTCAAAGTTCATGGCTGCGAATGACTCGATTGTTAGCAAAAGAGCCTATCGTGCGAACTAACTTCTTCCTATAGAGGCTGTAACATCCCGATTGGTCGCAATCTGGCAATATGGGCCATGCGCGCCGCGCATATTGCAGTCCCACGCTCTCTTTTTCCTGTGAGCGTTCTTGCTCAGACCGCAAAGGTCTTCCTCGCTACAGTCGGAGCTACTTTGTGCGCCTCAAATGCGCGTAAAGAAAACGACGCCCTGCATGGGTAGAAAAAAGGTGATTTGAATGAAGAAGATTATGATGCTCGTCGCAGTACTCAGTTTGTCCAGCATCGCTTGGGCAGGATCCGACCGCGAACAAACAATCGACCGAATGGATCACGCCGGCGCGGTGCTGCACGAGATTATGTCGGCGCCGGACAAGGGCATTCCGGAAGAAGTTTTGGAACACGCGAAGTGTGTAGCCGTCGTTCCCCACCTGCTCAAGGGCGGATTCGTGTTTGGCGCGGAGAATGGCAGAGGCGTTGCCACTTGTAGGACCGCAACTGGCTGGAGCGCTCCAGCGTTCTTTACCATCACTGGCGGAAGCTGGGGCGCGCAGATCGGAATTGAAGGCGTCGATCTGGTCATGATCATCCAGAACGATCGCGGAATGCGGGATTTGATCGGGAGCAAGTTCGAGATTGGTGGAGACGCCTCCGCGGCAGCCGGACCGGTTGGACGCCATGCTTCCGCCGACACCGATTGGAAGCTTGAAACGGAAGTCCTCACCTACTCGCGCGCCAGAGGCGCCTTTGCCGGCCTTACTCTGACCGGCGCCGCCATTCGCCGCGACGAGGATTCCACTGAAGCCATTTACGGGCACGACATCTCAACCGGCAGAATTCTGCGCGGCGAAATCGCTGTGCCGGACTCAGCAAGCCACTTCCTTGACGCCGTCATCAACGCAAAGGCGCAGTCGATCGCCTCCAACTAGCAACCGATGATCAATGTTTGCACGCTTCCCGGGAAGAACTTTGATTCCCGGGCGCCTCTGGCGACTGAGAAGAATGTGCTTTGGACAATCTTTGTCGTTCTTCCGGTGTTATGGCTCCTCGGCTTCACTCTCCATATCGGCGACGGCTTGCTCCACCTCTTGATTCTCGTGGCGGTCATTATCTTGAACTTCAACTTCATCACCGGAAGCAGGCGCGCCTGTTGAAGCAACTCTCGGAGACGGCATCAGCCCGGTCTCCGATACTTGAAAACTCTCACCGCTTGCGCCCCATGGGACGCGCCAGCGACTTCCTCGCTGACCAGTCGAATGACGGCGCCATGCGGATTTGAATCGTTCAGCTTCCACTCCGATGTGGATCGGGTTGGATCTGGCTTCCGCCCGCAAGATTAGTGAGCCTTTTGGGCTCGGTCGGCACCGGATTTTACCGGTTGGCTTGCTAACGCTAATCTCAGGCCGGTCTTTCGGCGGGCGCTGCGTGCCCGCTTTATGGTCCTGGGCGGCTCCCCAAGCCGCCGTTTCAAATCACAAGTCTTGCCAGCCAAGCCACGATACACATAGCTATATACAATGAGCCTTCAAATCTGTGCTCAAAAGTTTTGCTCACAGGAAATACCGTGAAAGAAATTTTTGCGCCCGCAATGCGTGTTCTGACCCCCAGCCTTGGTATAGAAGGCCTGGCCGGTTGCGGCGGCTCGACAACTGCAATCCCTCCCGCGAATTTGCGGTTGCTAATCGCTCGAGCCCCTTAGTTGGCCACTCACGCGCAGCATCTACCACGAAAGTGTCATTGTCCTTGATTACCAAGTTGATTACTTTTGGCCTCGAAGCCTCTGCCTCCCTAACGCGTCGTCCGCAACCTACAACGCATTGATCTCTCGCGTCCCCGATTTGGAGTATCCATGCAAATTGTCTCCGCACGCATTCATAGGCCTAGTATTGCATTGATTCTTGCATGCTTCATCGGTGCGGCGTCATTGTTGACCGGTTGCAACAGCTTCAACATTGAGAATCCGAGCGCCTTCACCGCTATCTCAGCGCCCAGCGGCACCATCCGGGTCAATCAGCAAATCCAGCTCACCACCCATTGGCAGTTGCCTGGATCCGAGCTGACTTTTTTGGTCAACGGCGTGCCAGGAGGCAATCCGGAACTGGGAACAATGGACGGCAATGGCGTCTATACTGCTCCGGCCGTCGTGCCCGTTCCCAACACAGTGACGATCACCAGCGTTGCAACCAATCATCCTGACTTTCCGCCGGGGACTGTGTCGCTTGCAGTGTTGAACCCGATTCCAGTTCTCGCCAGCGTAAATCCATCTGGCTTTCCGGAAGGAACAACAACGGTCTCGGTAGCCGGTTCGCAATTTGTATATGGCGCACAGATTCTCTGGAACGGCGTTCCGGTTCCGACCACTTTTGTCTCGGGCAATCAGTTGGCCGCATCCATCCCCGCGCCCAATCCCGGCACGTTTCCCTTGATCGTCAGCAACCCCGATCCGGGGTCGGCAAACTCGGCCACTGTCTCCGTGCAAGTGGCGCCGGGCCAGGTCGTGCTCACGCTACAGCCTTACTCAGGCACGGATGTGCGCGTTACAAATTCGTTGAACATCGGGCTCAACGTCGCCGGAACAAACAACACCGGAGTCACGTTGCAGGTGAATGGGATCGCCGGGGGCAATGCGCAGGTGGGCACCGCGGTCTCCAATGCCAACGGATCCATTACCTACACAGCGCCGGCGGTTGTCCCCACTCCCAATAACGTCGTGCAGCTTACTCTCACGAGTCTCGACAATCCGGCCGTCTCGATCACTCAGAACATTTCCGTGCTCAATCCGATTCCGACTCTCGCATCGGCTGCACCGATGTCGTTCAATCCGGCGCAAGCCTCCACCGTGACGCTGACCGGCTCGAATTTTATCAATGGCGCGCAGGTGTTGATGAATGGTTCGCCGGTACCTACAACATTTAATAGCGGAAGCCAATTGACCGCGACCGTGACTCCAACTGAATCGGGCAATCTCGACCTACAGGTGTTGAATCCTAGTCCCGGCCCGGCAACTTCGGCGGATCTAATCGCGCTTGTGAACGGCACGCCGCCGGTACCGGTTGTCACCCCTGAAGATGCCTCGCGCTTTCTTGAGCAGGCGACCTTTGGCGCGACCGACGCCGACATTCATCACCTGTCGATGATCGGCTATCCGGCGTGGCTCAACGAACAGTTCGGTATAGCGCCCACTCCGCAGGAGCCCTCCGTCGAGCTGGCTGTCATACTCGACAACCCTCCTTGCGCCGCGAGCAACGTGAAATGCAATGCGGCGCTGTTCGTTCAGAACGGCTCGGATGAGGGTTTTGTTCAGGATGCGTTCTGGCAACAGAGCCTAGCCGCGAGCGATCAGTTGCGCCAGCGAGTTAAGTATGCGCTGTCGGAGTTGATGGTTGTCTCAACTTCCAACTCCAGCGTTCAAAACATGCCGCGCGGAGAGGCCAATTATTACGACCTGCTCGGCAACGATGCTTTCGGAAACTTCCGCACACTGTTGAACGATGTGACCTTGAACCCCATGATGGGCCAGTTTCTGTCCATGCTGGGCAATGACAAAGGCAACGCGACCACCGATCCAGACGAGAATTACGCGCGCGAGGTAATGCAGCTTTTCACCATCGGACTTTACCAGTTGAATGACGATGGCAGTCAAAAGCTGGATTCGACGGGCAAGCCGATTCCGACGTACTCAAACAATGACGTGATGGGCCTGGCAGCGGTCTTCACCGGCTTCAGTTGGAACATACCCGGCAACGCTACCGACACAGCCTGGTCGAATTGCTGCCTGTATGTGGGCCCTGGATATGGAGAAGAGCTTCTGCCCATGCAGAGCTTCCCGAGCCATCACTCGACTGTCGAGAAGGACTTTCTCGGGGTGACCATCGCTCAAGGGAGCGACGACCCTGTGGGCGACCTGAAGATCGCGCTCGACACGCTGTTCAATCATCCCAACGCGCCGCCATTCTTCTGCAAGCAGATGATTCAGCACCTGGTCACAAGCAATCCCAGTCCCACCTACATCGGCAACTGCTCTGCCGTGTTCAAGGACGATGGGACAGGCGTGCGCGGAAACTTGCAGGCGGTCATCTCCGAGATTCTGCTTGACCCGGAGGCGCGCAGTTCCTCCACCGACTTCAGCAATCCGCAATACGGCAAAGTGCGCGAGGCGCTGCTCCGCTATACGGAGTGGGCGCGCGCCTTCACAGCCCAGTCACGTACCGGCTCTTACGGGGTGGGCAGTACGGAAGACCCAATATACGGCCTCGGCGAGATGACGCTGCGTTCGCCCACGGTCTTCAACTGGTTTGCGCCGGGGTTTGTTCCTCCCGGAACAAGCATTGCGCAAGCCGGCCTGGTGGCGCCGGAGATGCAGATGACGGATGTCACCACCGTCGTGGGCTACTTGAACTACTTGCAAAATGCGATCGGCGCAAGCGCAACCGCGGGCCCGGACGTGTTCTCAAGCTATGAAACGGAAATGAGTCTTGCAGCAACGCCCGGCGCGCTGCTCGACCGCATCAACCTCCTGCTCATGGCCGGAGAAATGGATCCCACGCTTTATGGCCAGATTCTTGCTGCCATCAATTCAATTCCGATTCCAACAGGCGATCAAAACGCGATCAATGCCGCGCTTCAAAATCGAGTGAAGGCTGCAATCTATCTCACCATGTCTTCGCCATCTTTCAGCGCGCAGTTTTAGCAGCGCACAATTTTAGGGAGCCAATCATGAACAAACACGAACATTCCCGTCGGCAGTTTCTAAGAGCGGCTTCCTTGGCGTCGATGGCCGGCATCTCCGCCAGCCCATTCATTCTTGGGCTCAATTCCATGGCCGCGATGGCTCAGGGAAGCGGCGCAACCGGATACAAGGCGCTGGTCTGCGTCTTCTTGCAGGGCGGCAATGACGGTCACGGCACAGTGATCGCTACTGACCCGACATCGTTCGCTGCGTTCACGCAGGCGCGATCCGGAGCGCCGGGGCTCGCGTATCCGCAAACTGAACTGCTGCCGATTGTGCTGAAGACTTCGCAGAGCGGCCGCACCTTCGCGCTCAATCCCGCCCTGGTCGGCGTGCAGAATCTCTTCAATGCCGGCCGCGCCGCCATCGTAGCCAATACCGGCACATTGATCGCTCCCGCAACCAAGGCACAGGTGAATGCAGCGTCCGTTCCGCTGCCCGCTTCCTTGTTCTCGCACTTCGATCAGACGGCCGCATGGCAGGCCATCGCCTCCAATGGCGGCAGCGCGGAGCATGTTGGGTGGGGCGGCGCCGTTGCCGACTTGATCGAGAGCATGAACTTGAATTCAAATTCCATGTTCACCTGCATCTCCACAGCAGGCATCGCCCTGTTTCTATCCGGGCAAACATCGTTTCAGCTCAACGTCACCTCGGCGGGTCCAATCCCCATCGGCGGAATGGCCCAGCCTGCGTTCGGCCTGCCCGCATCCAACCCGCTTGCATCGATTCTTACCGCCGATGAAACCAACCTCTTCGCCAAGGAGTATGGAGTGGTTGTGAACCGCTCGCTGCAAGCCCAGGCGCTTCTCGCTTCTTCCATGCTCCCAGCCGGCGTGGGCGGGGTTCCCAATCCCCCGCAGTATCTCGACCCGGTCACCAATAAGCTCGTCGACAATCCGCTCGCCGTTTCCATGCAGACTGTAGCCAGGATCATTGGCGGAAGAGCAAGCCTCGGAGTCAATCGCCAGATCTTCTATGTTCAGCTCGGCAGTTTCGACACCCACAATAACCAGGCCGTACAACATGCGCAACTGCTCACTCAGCTGGGCTCGGCGTTTGAGTACTTCGACGGTTTGATGACCGCGGCTGGTCTCGGCAACCAGGTCACCAGCTTCACCGCTTCCGACTTTGGCCGCACACTCACCTGCAACAGCGACGGTACCGACCATGGCTGGGGAAGCCACCACTTCGTTGTCGGCGGCGCGGTGCAGGGTCAGGATATGTATGGCCAATACCCGGTGATCGGCGTCAATCAAGCCAACGACGTGGGCGCAGGAAGGCTCATTCCAACCACGGCTGTAGACCAATACGCCGGAACGCTTGCCAGCTGGTTTGGACTCTCCGATAGCCAGGTCAGACAGGTCTTTCCAAACTTTGGCAACTTCGGATCGAGCCCGTATCTGGGATTCATGGGTTAGCAGCGACACACTTTCAGTGAGGCCCAGTCGTCCCGGGACATTTTCGCTTTGCGCGATATAACTCTCGCTGCAACTTCTCCAGCTCAAACCGGTGAACCGCTTGGAGCAGAGCCAAGGAAGACCTGCCCCTCAGTGGCTAAAGCCCGACTTCTTTCCCACCGCCAGCGGCCTTCCGCCGCGGCGGAAGGCCGTGCCCTTTCAGAGCGCGAATGGCAACTCTTTTTCCGCTCAGGTTCTACTTGTGCCGTCGCAGGACGATCGATGCCGGCCAATCATGATCGTGCGATTCGACAAAGACGCTGATCACGGTCCGCTCAATCCAAGCTTGGTGCACGAGTTCTTCCACTTGATGTTCCCGGCCTCGGAACCAATGTTCATGCCCGCTCTCAGACAAGATGGTGAATCCTTCGAAGTCTCCAAAACGGTCATAGCGGATGCCAACGACCTTTCCGGTGTAGCAATGCTCTCCGGCGTGTTTGCCCAGGACCGGGTGATGCGCCGGATAACCGTTGGCGGAAGGGGGAATCCCGGACGCGTTGCCCCCCATGCCATTGATTCGGCCGGAGAGATAACTTATATAGCGCAGCAGCACCAAATACCAGCGGTTGCTGGGATCGATGAGGCCAAGCCGCCATTTCAGTATGGCGAGCAGGTTTTCGTCGGCGGGAAGAATCTTGCTTTCTTGCTGCACGGAAATCCTGGCGAGAAAGCTCCCGGTGATATAGCGCCACGACAGCTGATCTCCTTTGGTGGCGCGCGCCCCTTGAGGCTGAGCCAACTTATTCGGAGGCGGCGGCTGGACCAGTTGTTTGGTGGTGATGCGGCGCACGACGATATCGAATTCATTGCCGTATCTGACCGTGGAGGGTAGATCGACGGTAAGCAGTCCTGCGAAGCTGCCGCCGGCGCCCGGGGGGATGGGGATATAGGTTACTGAGCTTGCGACTTGGCACTGGACGGTGTTGGCGTCGGCTGCGGTGAGCGTTTGCGCGGGATACAACTGACGGGCAAGTTGCAAGACCGAGGCCGCGCTCACTCCCGGCCAATAGATGCTGGCCACGCTGCCGTGCGGCGTCTTGCCCCAATCGATCATCATTTCGTCGGGATAACTGAGGATGCTGTAGCGGGCGCTGGACTGGGGCGCCTGGCTGGGACGCACATCGATGGTTTGCGGAACGCGGTGGGTGGCGGGGAATCCTGGATTCCCAGAGGTGGTGACCTGAAGATTGCGCTGCGCCAGTTTGTCGGAGTTCTCCGGGCTCTCGATCACTCCGTTTTCGTTCTCGATCGGAGCATATTGATAGGCGATCTGCGCTACCAGGCAACTGTGGGCGGCGCCAACGAACCAGTGTTGGACGGATTGGCCGGCATATTTGTTGGTCGCGTCATTCACGTTGAGGAAACACCCATAGAACGCCCAGGCATAATCTTGCCCGCTGGGAATTTCGATCGTGTGGTTGTTTGCGCCGTTTGTGGCGTAGTCGGTGGGACTGTCATCGTAATTGGCTGTGGCGAAGAATGGCAGCGAGCAGCCATTGGCGTTGCCGTTTTTATCGGTTCCCTGCTGGGGGCTGGTGGGGTTGAGCAAAGGCCCGGCGCTGGGATAGGTCACCTGCGGGTCCGCGCTGGTCCAGGCAGAGGTGGAATTGATGAAGTCGGTGTCGAAGGTCTGCGTCGTCAAGACCCGGAAAAACACCTTTACATCCGACGCGGCGTTGGCGAGGCCGGAGGAACCCTTCAAACGAACCCGCGCGATCGCGAAACTGTAGTTAAAGTTCGATCCGGTCTTCGGATTGACTAAAGAATCGCCCTCAAGCGCGCCATTCTGATCGGGCAGCAAGGAGTCAAGAGGATCGGAAACGTTGGTGTCGGGCGGCGTATAAATCGGATTGAGATAGCCGTACTTCTGATTGAGCGACGTGATCACCTTCTGAATGTAGGCATAGGCAGCGGCGGGATCGAGCACGGTCGGACTGCCGCTCTGGAACTTGAATGGCTCGCCGACAAAGGTCTGGTTGTTCATCGTCGGATTGATTGTGAACACCCGAAGATCCTGGCTTAGGTAGTATTGAGGGTCAACGCCTGGGGCGGCATTGATGTTGGTGAAGTATGGATCGTCACCGCTCAACAGGAACAGCTCGGCGTTCGGGCTCGTCAGTGTGGGTTGCCCTTGAATGTCGATGGTAGCGCCGAGGGTGAACGGGTTGGGCGTGGTGCTACCGGGGGCCGGGAACGGGGGAGAGGCCAGAGATGCATTGGTGAAATCGATCTCATATGCAAAACGAATGCGCTGCGATACATTGGCGTTCGCGCCCGTGTTGCCGATATCGTATGAAATGGTTGGACCGGAGATATTAAGACCGGGGATTTCGGAATTGTTGAAGGAGCCGGAGAGCGAAGGAATCGCCGACCCGACCACATTGGGTGTGAACCCTTCCAGGAATAAGTAAAACGCGTTCGGCCAGCTAAGATTGTCGTTCACTTCGTCGCGGCCATAATTGTTTTTCCCGAAGACAAAATAGATTTTCCGGTCCTTCCACGCGAGCCAAGTCGCTACATTGATGTAGAAGGCGTCGAGCTCCTTCAGCACGGCCTGGCCGCTTGTTGAACCAGTGAAACCTTTTGTCTTCACCGCGACGTCGCTGCACGGATCGCCAAGCAGATTCAGATCGAGGAAGTGATGAAAGGATGAGTCCGTCACGATTCGACCGACATTTACGTTGTGGCCGTCGTAAGCTGCCAGCACGGCGTTGGTTGCGGTGTCGCAGGTGCTGGTATCGGAGCTGAAATTATGGTTCTCGCAGGCCATGCCCTCGCCGACTATCGTCACATGAGGAGTTGCGCCGGCCGTGCTCTGCGCCAAGATAACCGGGACTTCCTGGTACTCATTGATCGAATTGACGGTGGGAAACTCCGTGAAATCCGGCCCCGCAAAACTCAGGGTGCTGTCTGAAGCCGATGTCTGGGTCAACATTGCGCCTGTGGGCACGATGACCTCGCCCTCGTGCATGTGATCCGGATAGACGGTGAGAACGCCGGATGCTCCCTGGACCGCCGGATGCGATGGTACGAGTACGGTCAGCGGCTGCGGGATGTCGTCGGATTGATCGTCAAAGAAGAATTCAGGCGCGCCGTTCATTTCGCCTGTATCTGTGGGACTTTTTTGTAGAGTATCCCTCCTCGTTGCGCCACCCCCGGGCCAATTCTTGGCCGCCAGCGGCGGTATTCCGGGACCGGGGTCCAATGGCGAGTACCACTTGCGCATATAGCGCACGCGGGGAATCAGGCCGCCCACCGCCGAACCAAGGCCGTCATGATCCCCGGTCGCGAACATGCCGCCGCCCGCCTGCATGAACTTTGTGATCGCCGCCAATTCACTGTCGGTAAGACCGCCGGGCTCAACGGGCCCAGGAGGACCTACTGGACCAATTGGGGTCCCGTCGTAGCCCTCGTCACTGAATAGCCAGATCTCGTCGTAGGCCATGAGGTTGACACTGGGATCGTCAAAACGAAACGGTATCGGGTTGCTCGGGTCCGGTCCTTTAAGCGTGGCGTTCGGGTCGGGCACCGTATTCACGATGGCATTCACGAAGGGCGGATTCGTGAGATCGTTCGGGAAGTTCCCGGCGGCATTGAATCCGCGGCTCGCCGTATCGACGTGAAATGTCGGCGACGGGCTATTGCGCAAGGTCCAGATCAGGTGCGAGAGCGTAAACCAGGGATCGGGTCCGAATTCGGGGCCGCTCGACGCTAGGGGATAGGTTGTCGAAAGATTGAAGATGCCATCGACAACGATGAGAACATTGATATCGGACATGTTTTCCTCCTGAATCGGCAATCAGCCCGGGATTCCCCGATAATGCCGATCAACCACGTTGTATCGAAGGGACTATATGGCTCCCGCGAGGATCGAGTAAGCTCCGACCCGCACTATCGCCTTCACCGGCGAGTTCAGTACTCGATGGCCGCACGAACTTGGAACCGCGATTCGTCCTGGTAAATCAGCGCATAAACTGTAGTGACGTTAGGGAAAGAGACGCGCCAGGGATTTCCGCTCAGTAAGCAAGCCCCGCCAAATCGTGTGGCCTGATGTCTTATATATCGAATACGATCGCCGGTTTCCTTTGCATAGGAGGAAAGAATTTTATTGCCGTTCTGGAAATCTCCCTCCCGGAAGGGTGTCACGACGCATCTTCGATCATTAGAACTTGCGAGGCAACTCTAGAAAGGTGCAGGGCTAGTGCCTCAACGGCCGTATCGGTACTGCTGAATTGGCTTGTGGAAATTCACCGATTTCGAGCCTGAGAAATTGGTCACGACAGATTCAATCGCGGTGCATGCTGATCGCGATTGCCGGTTCTTATGGTTGCGTTGCCTATCTGCCATTCGGAGTTTCGGAAGATTTGGATGCGTCGGCGCTGACCATCCCCACCCTGCGGATTACGGTTGACATGCCTCGATCTTCGATCCATAATCTCACTGGCTC
>CAZSVJ010000025.1:0-21922 GCA_964610185.1 uncultured Occallatibacter sp.
GCCCAAAATCCACGGTGCCCGGAAACGGCGTCATCATCACGAACTGGGCAAAGGTAACGCCCGCCCTCATCGCCATCTCCACCGTTGCATCGAAGGTCGCCGGTTTATCGGAAGGCAGCCCGAAAATGAACGAGCCGAGCACATGCACTCCGTGCGCTTTGAATGTTTGCAACCGCTTGGCCAACGCATCGCCTGAGCAGTTCCAGTCTTTGAAGACGGCCTTCAATCCCTCGGGCGTGACCGCTTCCACGCCCACCAGAGCGCCCCTGATATTGGCCTTCTTCATGGCGTGAAGATATTCGCCGTCCTCACCCGCTTCCATGGTGATTTGAGTAAAGAACACCATGTCCTTGGGCAGCTTTGCCAACTCCTCCATCAGTTGAAATCGCTCGATGCGAATGGCCGTCAGCTCTGCCAATTTTTCTGTGTTGTTTTGCTCCCGCGCTAGGCGCAAATCGGTAAGAGTCACGGGATAGAAGTTGTCGTCGGCCAAGGCCACGAACCTAAATCCAATCCGGCGCAGGTTGACGATCTCGTCGATCACGCTTTGAAACCGCCGTTGCCGCGGCTTCTGCCCATCGGTCCGCCACACGCTGCAAAACGAGCAATGCTTTGGGCATCCGCGAATGGTTTGCACCGAGGCCCACATGTACTTTTCCGGCGCCATCAAGTCCCAGCGCGCAGCAAGGAATTGATCCCCTTCAAGCCGCCCGCCTTCATAAACCCTCTGCGGCTGGCCAGCCATGCAATCGGCCACGACCTTGCCCCAGGCCACGTCTCCATCGCCTTTCACAACCGCGTGCGCTTCACCGCGTTCCAGCGCCTCTTCGGGAAACAGTGTGGCGTGAATGCCGCCATACACTACCCACGCGCCGCGGCTGCGCGCCATCCTGCCTACTTCATAGCCGCGCAACGCGTTGCCCGTATGCACGCTGATTCCCACGATGTCCCCAGAATGAATCGACTCGGGAACGATCTGCTCAAGGGATTCGTCGACCAAAATCGGGTCTCCCGCGGAGCGAGGGGTGGCCGCCGCAAGCACAAAGAGCCAACGCGGCGTGATGACAGCAGTACCAAATGAGTTGTCGCTGGGATTGACCAGATGAACGCTCAACCGATCCTACCTTTCCATGTGCAGGGGCTGGAGGTGCAAGTAAGGTGGCATCAGAGCGCGTTGTCGGAATCGGAGGCATCTAGGCGGAAGAGAATTTCCGGACTATTCACGATGTCGATTTTTCCCGCCTGATCGTTCTGTCAATCTTACCGAGTCTTGGTGACGGAGACTGGTCAATATTGACCACTATTAGCTAAGTAGTATCGATATCTAATTCATTGTTGCACATCGACACCAAGATAGGCGGGCCTGGTAGTAGGTCAGTTTGAATCGTCCGTGGGTTCTGGATCCAAAAGTGCAGGAGAGCCGAGATGGTCGGGCTAGTTCTCGGACAGTCCGGTTGCGCAGAGGGCTTCAATTTCCTGTGCGTCGTCGTCGAAATTGTCAGCAGTGAATCAGTTGCCGAGGAGCCGATTGACCGTAATCGAAAACCCGCGACGAAGCGAAACTGTTCTGACGGAGCACACTTCAGAGCTTGAGTTCGAGTCAGGAGTCTGTTTCGGGCGGAGGCCCGCCAAAAAGGCGGCTTTCCTCTGTGCGCAACGCAGCGGCCAGCTTGCGAAGACCCCAAACGGTCTCCTTGATGGCTCGCCTTTCCATACGTCTGCCGATTTGCGTCGCCCACGTTACCTGCTTCTTATTGATTCTGTTGAGAATCTCTATTCCTTTCTGCGTCAGACACACTCGAGGGGAGCGACGGTGGTCGGGATTGTCGGTGTAATGGACAAGACCGTCTTTGATCATTTCGTTCGCCTGTCTCTGCACTGACTGGCGCGTGTTGCCGATCCGCCGTGCGGCCTGGCTCACAGTTAAGGGTTGGCGACCGAGTTCCCCCATGAGCTGCCAGCGGGCGGGACTCTGGCCAAATGGTTTGGTCAAAGCCAAACCATTGCTGTGGAGGTCCCCATAGACCGATAAGATCAATAGCACGAGCTCTGTTACCTCTTCGTGAGTCGATGGAGTCGTCTTCCTTTGATCCCAGAGACAAACCGATCGATTGCGTCCCCAACTTTTGCACCGGACCCAAGAATTGGGAAATGTTCCTCGGCCGCGACAATGACGGTCCTCGTGTTCGTGAACAATTTACGTAGCCTCTCTATTGAGCCGAGTAATCGCATCGGATCGAACTGGCCATACAATAACAGCACGGGCAGGTGGGAGAAATACTGTTGAGCGCGTTCTGCTGCTTGATTCATGAACCCCGCATCGCTTCCCATCTGTCGAAACACATGAAGAAGGCGATCGCGCTTTTCAGCGGAGTCGAACTGTGAGGTCATCATACGGCGGATCTGTTTGCTGAATGGATGCCACATGGGCGCAAGGGTCGCCACCATCCAAGGAATCAGATTCAGATTACGATTCAGGTAATACATAACCTTCGATCCAATGATGGATCGGAGAGCAAACGAAACTATCCGAAGCTGGCCGGTCATTGGAAGTGCGACGGTATCTGCAACCACGAGCGCCCGCAGTCTTCCTCCAATCTTTGGAGCAGCGTGAAAACCCATACACGTGCTGGAATCGTTCAGGAATAGGACCGCATCCGATAGCTTCAACGTCTCAAGAAACTCTGCAATGAACTGCCCATACTCGCACAGCGAGGAGCCAAAGTTTACAGCAGCACGCGAGTAGCCAAAGCCTGGGAAATCCGGCACAATAACCCGATAGTTCGGCCTTAATGCTTGTATGACGCGGATAAACCCGATGGAGGTCATTGGCGCCCCGTGCAGCAAGACTATCGGGGTTCCCCGGCCGACATCCACGTAGGAAATGTCGCCGGACGGAAGAGCAACCTGCGCACGGGGAAGGATCGTCTGCACAGAGTCAGGAGGCAAGAAAGTTCTCTCAGGTACGTCCACTGCGTAATGCATAATGACATCATACTGTCATATTGACATTAGGCTGTCAATAGGCCTTGGCGCGTACGCGTCGGACTCCGGGCGAAAGTCATGCCAGCCGCAGTGCTTGCAAATTGGCGTGGATTGCAAACCGTCTTTCGCCCTTAGCCGCCTCGCGAAAGACCATTATGTCGCACGAGCAAGCGAAATCTCAGGCTGCCCCAGGAGCGGATTCCGAAACGTCAGTGACTGATGGATGTTGGGTTCTGGGCGGATTACGGGCTACCTGGAAACTGACCCACTACCGTGGCCTTATCCCACCCGGCTGCATTCCTGAACAGGAATTGGCACCTGCTCCACGATCTCCAGGCCGAAGCCTTCGAGAGCGGGAATGTGCATGGGTGTATTCGACAGCAGGCGAATGCGCTGAATGCCGAGGTCGGAGAGAATCTGGCCGCCGAGACCGATGGCCCGCAGAATCCGCCCTGTGCGAGCCTGCGAGCCTTCGCGCGCGCGCAACTCCGGATGCAGAATCAGCCGCGCGGTACTCCCATCGGGCGCATCCTGCGGTGCGGCCGCTCCGCCTGCCTCAAACGACACTGTCAGTGCTGCCGGTTGGTCAATTTCAAACCCGCGCGAAGTGTTATGCAGGTAAAGCACCGCGCCGCAGCCCTCCTCGGCAATCATGCGCATCGACTGGTCGAGCATTTCGCGGCAGTGACAGTCGGCGGAAAACACGTCGCCGGCGGTGCAGCGCGTGTGCACCCGCACCAGCACGGCGTGCTCGCAAGGCGTTCGAGAATGGACCTGACTGGAATGCGCCAGGCCTGAATTGGCCGGACCGCTGTTGAAGGCCGGACAGTCCGCACAAAGCTCCCCACGCACCAGCGCGATGTGGCTCTCTCCGCCATTCACCTCGCTCTCGTACGCGATCATGCGGAACTCCCCGTAGCGCGTCTGGATGCGGCTCTCGCCGGCGCGCACAATGTACCGCTCATTGCGCAGCCGGTAGCGGATCAGCTCGGCCACGGTAAGAATCAGCAGCCCGTGCTCTTTGCAGAACGGAATCAGGTCCGGAATGCGCGCCATCTCTCCGTCGTCGCGCATGATCTCGCAAATCACGCCAGCCGGATTGAGCCCAGCCATCCGCGCCAGATCGACTGAAGCCTCCGTCTGCCCCGCCCTCACCAGCACGCCCCCTTTGCGCGCGCGCAGTGGAAAAATATGTCCTGGCCGGGCTAAATCCGAATAAGTCGTCCGCGCATCGATCGCGGTTCGGATGGTGTGCGCGCGATCTGCCGCCGAAATGCCTGTTGTGACTCCCTCGCGCGCCTCGATCGTCTCGGTAAACGCCGTGCCGAATCGCGACGAGTTCTGCTGCGTCATGGGAAACAGCCGCAGATAATCGGCGCGCTCCTCGGTCAAGGTCAGGCAGATCAGCCTGCGACCGTAGCGAGCCATAAAGTTGATGGCCTCCGGCGTTACGTGCTCGGCGGCCAGCGTCAGGTCGCCCTCGTTCTCGCGGTCCTCGTCGTCCACCACCACCACCATGCGTCCGGCGCGAATCTCGGCCAGCGCGCCGGGAACGTCGGTGAACGGGATCTCGGAGGTGCGGGAAGTTTGCGGCATGACCTGATTACCATTCTCGCCCATGGCAGGCGCATACGGCAAAATAACCGCATGAAAGGTAGTCTTTTAGCCGTAAGCAAGGCCTGCCATTCCGCATAGAACCTTTGACGGCAGTAGTAACACGTCCTCGTAGCACAGCTACCGGAACCGATTCCCTTCTCGATCCGTATTGTGAAGCAGGATGATGACCTCCACGACCCCACCAAATCGCCAAGCGGGAATCACGTTGCGCCAGGCTGCGCTCGTCGCCGGTTTCGGCTATCTGTTCATGCCGGTTACCTATGCCGAGTTTTCCATCATGCCGAAGCTAGTCGTTCAAGGCAACGTCGAACAATCCGCTCAGAACATCGCTGCCCACAGCACGCTGTTCGCCGCGGCAATTCTCTGCTACCTCATCACCTTCATCCTCGACCTGGTGATTGCCTGGGCGCTCTACGAATTGTTGGCGCCCGTCAACGGATCGCTTTCCATGCTTACTGCATGGTTCCGGCTGCTATATACAGCCGTCGGCTTCACCGCCTTTTTGAATCTGATTACCGTCTTCCGTATCCTCACTACGCCGGATTATCTGACCGCTTTTGGCTCCCAGCAACTGCTCGCCCAGGTTAACCTTCTCATCCATTCGTTTCGCTATGGATGGTCCATCAGCTTGGTGATCTTCGGAATTCATCTCGTTCTGCTGGGCTGCCTGATCTACCGGTCGGGCTACATCCCCAAATTTATCGGGATCCTGCTCGTAATCGATGGCTTGGGCTGGGTGATTGATAGTTTGCGGCCATACCTCTATCCCAACGCGCACCTTGGATTCATCATGATTACCTTTCTCGGCGAGCTGGTCTTCATGCTTTGGCTCTTGATCAGAGGTTGGAAGCTCCAACAGCCGACTGCCTGGCGAGCTGATTTATAGTCGATTTGGACCGGCGCGCCCGCTCGCGTGAATGAAGCAGCGGAAGGGAACATAACTGATCGCTCGCGCGTAGAACACTTTGCAGGTTCGAGGGCCGTCTACAGTACCGGAATCGCAAGGGACGCAATGCTGTGTCGATGTTAGCGATGACGGCACTGCCTTCCCGCAGTGCCATGTCGTGCAAATGCCGGCTCAAGAGAGATAATTGTTCGATAACGGAGAGTCGACAGTCTGAGAGGGTTATCGCTTGTAGATTTCGATTCAGTCCACCAGTTTAAGGAGAGTAACAATGCAATCATTCGAAACCAAAGCCGCGCGCAAGGGCCGCGGGAGAGCGGGCAAGCGGCTTGACGCGATTGCGGCGGTGATTCTGACGTTGAGTGCGGGAATGCCTCCAGGTTTTGCCCAGCAGGCAGTGACTGTGACTCCTGGCAAGTCGGCTGCCGACCTGCCTCAGGAGCCGGCGCCGGCGCTGACGCAGCCGCTCAACTTGCGCCAGTCGCAGCGCGATTTTTCAAAGCCGGCCGGGCGACTTCTGGGCAATCCAATCAAGCCTTATATTCCGGCCTCCGTGGCCAAATCCAGTTTTCTGAATTCGCCGCGCCTTACCGATATGGTGAAGGACGGGAAGATCTACCTCAGCCTTTCCGATGCGCTGGCGCTCGCTCTGGAGAACAACTACGACATTGCCATCTCCCGCTATTACATGGACCTGGCTGACCTGGACATTCTGCGCTCCAAGGCCGGTTCCGCGCTGTTCGGATCGGGAGCGACCGTCAACAGCTTCACCCAGGGCGGCTACCTGTCCACCGCCGCATCGGGAGGCGGACCAGGCGCAACTACCGGCGGCGCTGCTTCAGGTACTGCAGGATTGACGCTGACCGCCTCGGGCGCCGGGCCTGCGCCGACCAATCGCGATCCCAGCGTCACCTCCAGCATCCAGTTGCAAAGGCAGGAATCGCCGCAGGTCAGCCTCTTTCAGCCGCGATCCTCCACCAACACCGATCAGTACAACTTCAACTACAACCAGGGATTTGTGACCGGCACGACGCTCCAGGTGGGATTCAACAACTATCGGATCACCTCAAACAGCCCCTATAACGTCTATAGCCCGGAGTTAAGCTCCTCCTTCCAGGCCACCATCACGCAGCCGCTTTTGCAGGGGGCCGGCATCTTTGTCAACAAGCGGTACTACTATCAGGCCATCAACAATCGCCGCATTACCGACTCCACCTTCCGCCAGCAGATTCTCTACACCGTCAACCAGGTCGAGAATATCTACTGGGGCCTGGTAAATGCCTATGAGGACGTGCAGGCCAAGCAGCGCGCGGTCGAGCAAAGCAGCGAAGTCGCTGTCGAAAATCGCAGGCAGTTGGAGATCGGCTCAATGGCTCCGCTCGACGTGCTTCAGGCCGACCAGACCGTGGCGGCAGACAAGCAGGCCCTCGTCACCTCTCAGAGTACCCTTAAATATCAGCAGCAGATCATGAAGGAAGCCGTCGCACGGAACCTCAACGATCCGGCGCTCTTGGCAGCGGAAGTGATTCCCACCGACCGGGTGAGCCTGGAGGAACTTCCTGAGGAAAAGGAGCCCGTCGACACGCTGGTACAAGACGCCTTCACACGTAGCCCGGTGCTGGAACAGGCGGTTCTCACCCTGAAGAACGACGAAATCTCGCTCAAAGGCGCGAAAAACGGCCTACTGCCCACCGTGAATGTATTTGGCTTCTATGGAGCCAGCGCAGCCGGTGGCGCCCAGAGTCCGGATTGCAGCATTCTTGAGTCCACAGGATTCGTCCCTTGCCCTCCAGGTACGATTCCCAGCGTTGGGTATGGAACAGTGCTAAGCCACCTGGGCAACAGCAGCTCACCTGACAAGGGAGCGGGCTTTAACGTCACCATCCCCATCCGCAACCGGCCGGCCCAGGCGGCGCAGGCCGAGGCGTTGATCGAGTACCGCCAGGCCGAGCTTCGCCTGGAACAGCTCTACACGCAGATCCGCACCAGTGTCATCAATTCGCTCTTCGCGCTCACCAACGACCGCGCGCAAGTGCTTTCTTCCATCGCCGCCGAAGACTATGCCCGGCAGAACCTCGATGCGGAGAAGAAGAAGCTGAGCTTCGGATCTTCGACTTCGGCGCTGGTGCTACAGCAGCAGCGCGCCATGGCTGCGGCGGAGAACTCCCTGATCCAGGCTAACGCCACCTATGCCAAAGACCGCGCCGGTCTCTACCAAACACTTTCCGGCACCCTGGAGCACTACGGCATCAATTTGCAGGAGGCCGCGACAGGAAATGTAACGACGGCGCCGTTGGTGCCCGGGCTTACGCCCGCCAAGGAAAGCAAAGACACTCCGCCGCCCCCGGCGCCAGCCAGCAACTAGCATCTGTCGAATTCGTAAACTGCATCTTTTTTGCTCCAGACAGCAAGAGCGCCGCCCGAGGGCGGCGCTCTTGAAAATAAAATCAGAAAACGGCCTACAACGTCGATTCGATCTCAAATCCCCAGGCCTCAAGAAGCGCCTCAGGGATATACTTTGAGTTCTTGTTCCGGCGAGCCCACTCCCGCAAACGGGTTGACCGGATATACTGGTCCGGGCTAAGCTTGAACTCCTTCACGATCTGCTCGAAGGAGGTCACTGTAGGCACAACCGGGCCGATGGGCTCCGGCTTGCCCCAATTTGGATTTCCACGACGCTTTGCCATTGAATTGGTTTCCTTAGAAAAGGTGTGATTTGCGCTGACGTCCTCGGAAACGGGCGGGGGAACCTGTCTATCCAGAGGTAATTCCAGCTTCCTATTCTAGGGCTTTTTTGTTCAAAAATCAATAGAAAAATGGGGTCTCATTTACAAATTCGTAATCTAGGTTCCAATGGGGAAACAAACGTATGTCCTTCTTTATCAAACGTTAAGAGCCAAATCACCGGCTCCGTTTCACTTTCCAGACGGCCCTTGCGCCGGCTCAATTCGCACCACAACGGCCATCGCGGGACTATTACTCTTATTACAATAGCGGAATATGGCAAAATCCTGGAGAGCGTCCGCGGGCTGTCCGCTGCTTCTGGCAGGCTGCCTGTTGCTGCTGGCCTGCTCACTGGAGCCTTGCGGCGCCGTTGAGCTCAAGGTAAGCCGCGATGCCATTGAGCGCACCCTCAAACAGAAGCTTTTCAATGGCCCAAACGGCCGCTACTACCTGAAAGGCAACGCCGCTTCAGCCTGCTCCGTCTACGCCGAGGACCCGAAACTTCGCTTTGTCCAGGACCGCATCGTCGTCGAGGTCAAGACCCATGCGCGGCTGGGCAAGGCGGTCGGCGGCGCCTGCCTGGGGATTTCGCTCACACTTCCCGCCGAAGTCTCGCTGGCGCCCGACGGCGAGGGAGAAGCCATCGGCTTCCGCGATGCCCGCGTGGACCGCGTGAGCGATCAAAAGGAGCTTAACTTCCTGCTCACTCCATTTCTCAGCCACCAGATTCCCTCCTTGATGAAAGTCAACGCCGCCGATCTGCTGCGCAGCGCGCTCCAGGGCTCGACTGCTTCTTCCGGGTTCGACGTAACCCTTGAGCGCCTCAAGATTCACTCCGTCCAAATTCAGGGCGACGCATTGGTGGTTGACGCGGACGGCGACCTGAGCGTGAAATAGGCTTGCGCGTTCAGAACGGCCAGAAAGCCACAAACGATTTAGCCATTCCTGCCACCAAGGTTCCCATGACCCGCTGAGGTTCCCATGATTTTGACCAGACGAGATTTTGCAAAACTTGGCGCGCTCTCGCTCGCCGCCCGCTTCGTTCCAGTTCTCAACGCCCAGTCCCCGGCCAAGAAAATCGGCTACGCCGTCATCGGCCTGGGCCGGATCGCGGACCACTTCATGCGGGGAGTGCTCGACACCACCAACTCGCGGATCACAGGCCTTGTCAGCGGCCATCGCGACAAGGCAGACCGCATCGCGGCTCAGTACGGCGTGCCCGCAGGCTCCATTTATAACTACGAAAACTTCGACGAGATCGCGCACAATCCGGCAGTCGATGCCGTCTACGTGGCGCTGCCGAACTCGATGCACGCCGAGTACACCATCCGCGCCGCCAAGGCCGGCAAGCATGTGCTCTGCGAGAAGCCCATGTCGACCAACGTTGCCGAGGCCGAGGCTATGATCGCCGCCTGCAAGTCTGCCAACGTCAAGCTCATGATCGCCTACCGATGCCACTACGAACCCACCAATCTCCGGGCCATCAAGCTCATCCGCGACGGCGCGCTGGGCAAGGTTCAGGCCATCGATAGCTCATTCGGCTTCAACATGGGGCCGAACGAATGGCGCACCAACAAGAAACTGGCCGGCGGCGGACCGCTCTTCGACGTAGGCATCTATTCCCTGAACGCCTGCCGCTATCTCACCGGCGAAGAGCCCGAGCACATCGCCGCCTTTGCCTCCACCATCGACCACGACCCCCGTTTTGCCGAGGTCGAGGAAAACGTATCGTGGACCACGAAGTTTCCCTCCGGAATTGTGGCCGCCTGCAACACCACCTACGGCGCAAATATGCCCGGCTACTACCGCGTCTACGGCTCCAAGGGCTGGCTTCAGGTCGACAACGCCTTCGTTTACGAAGGCCTTCACCTGCGCGCCAACTTCTCAGGCACGCAGTTGGACGAGCTCAACCCGGCCAAGGACCCCTCCCACTTCACGGCTGAAGCCGCGCATTTCTCCGCCAACATTTTAGACGGCACTGAACCCAGGACTCCCGGCGAAGAAGGCCTTCGCGACATGCGCTACATCACCGAAATCTATCGCTCCGCCGGAATCACGATCTAATGGCAAGCGACGGCCGGTCACTTCCCCGGCCAGATCGATGAAGCTGGGATTGGATAAAAGTGGGTGCCCCACCCATCGAGTCCGCCGCGGCGGACTCGATGGGTGGGATTGGAAAGATGCCGACAGCACGGTGGCCGTCGCTGCGCTTACCCCAGCCCCAGAATTCTCCGATTGCGCGCCTCGTCCGCGCCACCACCTGCGAAATCGTCAAACGCCCGCTCCGTGACCCGGATAATGTGATTGCGCGTGAACACGGCACCCTCTGCCGCGCCCACCTCGGGATGCTTGATGCAGCATTCCCACTCCACCACCGCCCAGCCCGGATAGTCGTACTGCGCCATCTTGCTGAAAACCGCCTTGAAGTCGATCTGCCCATCGCCCAGCGAGCGGAACCTTCCCGGCCGGTCGATCCAGGCCTGGTAGCCGCCGTAGACCCCAGACCGCCCGCTGGCCCTGAACTCCGCGTCCTTCACGTGAAAGGCGCGCACACGTTCGTGATAGAGGTCCAGGAAGGCCAGGTAATCCAACTGCTGAAGCACCATATGGCTCGGGTCGTAGAGAATGTTCGCCCGGGCATGGCCGCCGACGGCCGCCAGAAACCGCTCGAAGGTTGCGCCGTCATGCAGGTCCTCGCCGGGATGCAGCTCGTAGCAAACATCGACGCCAGCCTCGTCGAAAGCCCGCAGAATCGGCAGCCACCGCCGGCCCAGCTCAGCGAACGCCTCGTCGACCAGTCCCGCCGGCCGCTGCGGCCAGGGATAAAAAAACGGCCAAGCCAGCGCGCCTGAAAAGGTAGCGTGCGCGTTCAAACCAAGATTCCTGCTGGCTTTGGCTGCGTACAACAACTGTTGCACCGCCCACTCTTGCCGTCCCTTCATGTTTCCCGTCAACTCTGGGGGCGCAAATCCCTCAAACAGCACGTTATAGGCTGGATGCTCCGCCACCAGTTGCCCTTGAAGATGTGTGGAAATCTCCGTCACCGCCAGCCCCGCGCGGCTCACCACGCCGAGGACCTCGTCGCAGTAGCCCTGGCTCTCAGCGGCAAGCGTAAGATTGAACAGCCGCCGGTCCCAGCTCGGAATCTGCACCCCGGTAAAGCCCAATCCCGCCGCCCAGCCTGCCATGCCTTCCAGCGTGTTGTACGGCGCCTCGTCCCCCGCGAACTGCGCCAGAAAAATCCCCGGTCCCTTGATCGTCTTCATTGCATTCTCCCGCCAAACATAAGATTCTGAAGCTCGTTTAATGACCGTCTCGGTGTGCCAAGGAGCATTCCCTCAGGGGCTAAAGCCCGCTGTTCTCTTGCTCCGTATCGGCATCCGCCGCGGCGGAAAGCCGTGCCCTTTCAAAACCGGGCAAGCAAACAGATTCTAAAAATCGACCAAGCTTCCGAGTCGATTACTCTCAATCGCCCGCTCGATAAACCGCATTCCGCGCACTCCGGCCACAATCCCAGGCAGCGTCGGCGGCAAAGGATTCGTCTTTCCCTCCCGCCACGCAATCAACGCGTCGGAGAATTCACGATACAGTACCGCGAATGCCTCAATGTAACCTTCCGGATGTCCTCCCGGCAGCCGCGTTACCGCCCGCGCATCCGCTCCAAGATAACTCCCCGCCGCATGACGAATCTCCTCCGGTCCATCCTGCCATTTCACACGGAGCCGGTTCGGGTCCTCCTGCTGCCAGTCGATCGAGCCGTTTTCCCCATAGACCCGCAGCCGCAGCCCGTTCCGTTCGCCCGCCGCAATCTGCGAAGCCATCAGCACGCCGGTCGCGCCGTTCTCCAGCCGCAGCATTGCATTGCAATCGTCATCCACCCGCCGCCCCTCGACCACTGTCCGCAGTGTTGCGTTCAGCCCAGTGACCCGGAGCCCAGTCACGTACTCCGCCAGGTGAAACGCATGTGTGCCGATGTCGCCAATGCATCCACCCGGCCCGCTCAGTGCTGGATCGGCCCGCCATGCAGCCTGCTTTTGCCCGGTTTTTTCGATCGGCTGGCTTAACCACCCCTGTAGATACTCAACGGCAATCTTTCGAATCCGTCCCAGTTCGCCGCTCGCGCAGATTTCCCGAGCCTCGCGCACCAGCGCATAGCCCGCATAGGTATGCGTCAACCCGTAGGGCAGGCCAGACTTTGCCACCGCCCTTTCCAGCTCCAGCGCCTCGTCGTAAGTAGCCGTGGCCGGCTTGTCGCTCATCACCGCGAACCCAGCCTCAAGCGCAGCCTTTGCCACCGGCAGGTGAAGATGATTGGGCGTGGCGATCACCACAAAGTCGATGGCGTCCGCGCGCTCCCGCTCAGCCTTCATCATCTCTTCGTAGCCGGCATACGCTCTGGCTGGGTCGATCCCAAATCCCGCGCCAGCTTGCCGCGACCGCTCTGCTGACTGCGAGAATGCCCCAGCTACCAGCTCAATCCGTCCATCCAATTCGGCCGCCATCTTGTGCACCGGCCCAATGAATGCACCAGGCCCTCCGCCAACCATCCCCATGCGCAGCTTGCGCTCCACGGCCATGAATTCCATCCCCCTTGCAGAGCTACCCTTTGCCCACCCCAGAAACATTACCACGTGGAATTACGACCTGGTACGTCACAACCGGTTCCCAGCTTAATACGATAAAGTGTCATAGAAAGCCGCGATCACAACCATGGAAACGATCCAGATCCCCGATTCATCCCGCCGCTGGGACTGCCTGAGCCTGGGCGAAGTCATGCTCCGCCTCGCTCCCGGCGAGAGCCGCATCCAGACCACGCGCCAGTTTCAGGTCTGGGAAGGCGGAGGCGAGTACAACGTAGCCCGCGGATTGCGCCGGTGCTTTGGCCTGCGCACCGCCATCGCCACAGCGCTTACCGACAATCCCGTCGGCCGGCTGGTCGAGGACCTCATGCTTCAGGGCGGGGTCGATTATTCCCTGCTCAAATGGGTTCCTTACGACGGCGTGGGCCGCACCGTCCGCAACGGCCTCAACTTTACCGAGCGCGGATTCGGCGTGCGCGCCGCCGCCGGCTGTTCAGACCGCGGAAACACCGCCATCAGCCAGGTCAAGTCTGGCGACTTTGATTGGCCCACAATTTTCGGAAACCAGAACGCCACGAAGTGGTTTCATACCGGCGGCATCTTCGCCGCGCTCTCGGCTTCAACCGCCGAGGTAGCCGCGGAAGCGATGGACGCCGCCCGCCAACACGGGACTCCTGTCTCGTTTGACCTCAACTTCCGCGATTCACTTTGGAAGTCCATCGGCGGCAAAGCCAAGGCCCAGGAAGTGAACCGCGAGCTGGTCCGCAAAGTCGATCTGCTGCTCGGCAACGAAGAGGATTTCTCTGCCATGCTCGGTGTCCATATCAAGGGCGTCAGCGAGGACTTCGCCGAGTTGCCCATTGCAGGCTACGAAGAGATGCTTCGCGAAGTGGCCTCGATTTATCCGAACCTGAAGCTCATCGCCAGCACCCTTCGTACTGCGCAAACCGCAAGCCGCAACGCGTGGGGAGCGATTGCGCTGTACGAAGATCAAATCGTCCATGTCCCGCAGCACGACATCGATATCTTCGATCGAGTAGGCGGCGGAGACAGCTTTGCCTCCGGCCTCATCTACGGTCTTCTCGCCGGCAAGCCGATTGACTGGGCTGTCCGCTGCGGCGTAGCCCACGGCGCACTCGCCATGACCACACCCGGCGACACCAGCATGGCCACGCTGGCCGAAGTCGAACGCATTATCAAAGGCGGCTCAGCCCGCATTGCACGCTAGCGTGGTGAATCCGAAGTTCGTTACAGAAGAACGCAACGGAAATGCAGGTCCTTCGACTCCGCTGAAGAACGCTTCGCTCAGGATGACCGCCTTTTCGAGCTCTCGGGTTGAGCGTAATCGATGAATGAACTTTAGGCTCAGGACACTAGCACGAAAGAGATCATGGAGTAAAACAATGCAGGAACGCACAGCCCAGATCATCGAACGCGTCGGCCTCATTCCCGTGCTTCGCGCCAAGAATGCCACTCAGGCTCACGCCGTCGTCAAAGCCATGATCGCCGGCGGCGTCACCGTCGTCGAAGTCACCATGACCGTCCCCGGCGCAATCGATTTGCTGAAAGAACTCAAAGCCGAATATGGTGACAAGCTCCTGCTCGGCTCCGGCACCGTCACCACCGCGGAGCAAGCCGAAGCCACCATCGATGCCGGTGCGGAGTTCGTCGTCAGTCCCAGCCTTCACCCGGCGGTTATTGCCATGACCAAAAAGAAAGGCAAGCTCTCCATTCCCGGCTCGCTCACCCCCACCGAAGTCATCACCGCCTGGGAAGCCGGCGCGGACTATGTGAAGATCTTTCCCTGTTCAGCAGTTGGGGGCGCCAGCTACCTCAAGTCGCTTCTTGCGCCCTTCCCGCATCTCAAGCTCATTCCCACTGGCGGCGTAACTTTGCAAACAGCTGAGAGCTTTCTTCGCGCTGGAGCCCGCGCCCTCGGCGTAGGCAGCGACCTAGTCAACCTGGCCGCCGTCGACGCCGGAACCCCGGAGATCATCACTGAAACTGCCCGCGCTTACCTGAAAGTGCTGGCTCACGTCCGCAATCGGCAACTCGCATGAAGCGGCCGCTCCGCGCAGGTATACTTCCCCTGTCCGTTGAATGCATCTGGCCCTCCTTCCATGACCGATCCGACTCGAACCACGCTTTTTATGATTTCATCACGGAGGTCAAATGAAACTCGTATCCTTCTCGCTTGCCGATGAAAAAATCCGTCCCGGCTCTCTCGACGACGAAGCGGCCCGCGTCATCGATCTCAGCGCCGCCGGCTACCCGGATGCGCTCTCTGTAATCAGCGCCGGACTCACCTCCGTCGATGCCGGCAAGAACTATCCGTCCTACCCTCTCAGCGAGGTTCGTCTTCATGCTCCGCTTCTTAACCCGCCGCGCATTTTTTTGATTGGCCTCAACTACCGCGACCATGCAGTCGAATCCGGGTTGGCAATCCCCAAAACGCCCGTTGCATTCCTGAAGCTGCCCACCGCGATCATCGGTCCCGGCGAGCCCATTGTTCTGCCCGTGAATACACGTGAGCCGGACTACGAAGCGGAGTTCGCCTTCGTCATCGGCCGGGGCGGTTATCGCATCTCGCTCGAAGAGGCCGGCAGCCACGTCTACGGCTACACCATCGTCAACGACGTAAGCGCCCGCGATATTCAGAACGCATCGTCGCAATGGTCCTTGGCCAAGAGCTTTCCCACCTTCTGTCCGCTTGGGCCGGCTATCGTCACCGCGGATGCGATCGCCGACCCGCACGCGCTCGATATCAGCCTGAACATCGACGGCGCCGTCATGCAAAGCTCCAACACCCGCGAACTGATCTTCCCGGTTCCCACGCTGGTCGAATTCATCTCCTCCATCACTCCGCTCTTTCCCGGCGACATCGTTTCAACGGGCACGCCCTCCGGTGTCGGCCAGGGCCGCACTCCCAAGCGCTTCCTCCAGCCCGGCGAAAATGTTTCCATCACCGTGGAAGGCCTCGGCACACTTACAAATCCGGTCGTTGCCGAGTAACTTACTAACTCCGCCAACGCCGCTAGCTGAAAAGGCCCCGCAACGCGGAGCCTTTTCGCTCACTCGCAAACCCGCTGCTCTTCTATGAGCAGAACCAACGAAGATGTGTCCCTCGGGGGCTAAAGCCCACATTCTTGGCCACTGCTGGCGGCATCCGCCGCGGCGGAAAGCCGTGCCCTTTCAAAGCGGGGCATAGCAACTCTAGAGCTGGTTGCACAAATATCATCCGGGGAGCAGCAGAACATCCCTCAGGGGCTAAAGCCCGCTGTTTATGGGGCTTTAGCGGCACGGCTAAAGCCGTGCCCTTTGAAAACCCGATTTATGCAACCAGTTCTAGCCTCGCTCTAACTCTCTTGCTGGCTCGCCTTGTGTTCCCCGCCAAACCACGCGTACAACGCCACGCCGGCAAAGCACGCCACCGGCACCAGGTAAGCCGCCTGTAGCGACAGCATTCCCATCACTTTTGTCAGCGCCGCGCCGCCCAGAATCGCCATCACCAACAGCGATCCCGCCGTCTTGGTCTTGTCGCCCATACCCTTCAGGCCCAACGCGAAAATCGTCGGGAACATGATCGACATAAACAAGCTTGTCGTCAGCAGGCAACACGCGCCCAGCCAGTTCATGTGAGTCACCGACACCAGTCCCAGCGCAACATTGACAACCGCATAAATCCCCAGCAGCGTCCGCGCCTGGACATGCTTCATCAACCAGGCCGATCCAAATCGCCCCACGGCAAACGCCGCCAAAGTACCAGTCAGCATGTAACCAGCCGCCTTATCGCCGACCCCGGTTGCCTGCTCCACATAGGGAATGAAGTAACTCCAAGTACCCACCTGCGCCCCCACGTAAAGGAACTGCGCAAGCACCGCTAAGACAAAATGGCGCTGAAGCAGCGAAACATGCCGCGGTGCCCCTGCATCCTCGCGGGAAACATCTTCTGCGCCCAGAGCGGGGAACTTGGTCAGCACCACCAGAAGCGCCCAGAACAGCGCCACTGCTCCAAGAACCAGATAGGGCGCCACCACCCGCAGCGTCTCGGCATGAAGATAAGCCTGGTAAGTCCCCTGGGCCTGCATCGCCGCCGTCTGCGCATCCGTCAGCTTCACGCCTGAGAAGATAAAGACGGTCCCGATCAATCCCGCAGTGATCGAGCCCAGGGGATTGAACGCCTGCGAAAAGTTCAGCCGCCTCTCACTCGACCCCGATGGCCCCAGTTGCGCAATAAATGGATTCGACGCGGTCTCAAGAAACGATAACCCGCTGGCAATTACAAACTGCGCCGCCAGAAAGAAGACATAGAGCCCAGCCTGAGCGGCGGGATAGAACATCAGGCACCCGGTACCCAGCAACACCAGCCCCGTCACGATTCCAGTCTTGTAACCGAACCGCCGCATCAGTTGCCCGGCCGGAATCGCAAGCAGAAAATAACCCAGGTAGAACCATATTTGAATTCCAGCCGCGCTCGACCGGTTGATGTTGAACGACTTCATGAACTGCCGGATCAGAATGTCGTTCAAGTTATTGGGGATGGCCCACAAAAAGAACAGCACCGTCACCACCAGAAATGGCAACAGCCGCCCGCGCGGGATTAACGGAGCTTCCAGTTCCTCATCGTTCAGTTGGCTTCCCTCACCCCTCGTCGAACCTGCGGAAATTCCCAATCTGCCCACTCCCTTTCGTGCGCCCAACCTCAACCGCCATGTTTCGCAAATCGGCCAGTCCGGAAAACGATTTCACTTTCCGCGCAGCCATCCCAGCCCGCAAACGTCCCACCCTTTCTATCCAATCCGTCGATGAACTGGCAAATCTGGCCTCCGGCGAGTCAATAACCGGCCAAACGGAGCATCCCAGATAGGAAATCGCCCTGCTACGTCGCCGCAATGGGCAAATTCATGTTAGACTAGACCTAGTCAAGTCAAAGAGGATTCCGATGTCAACCGCAACTTCTCAAACACAAACAGTGAACATCTACGAAGCCAAGACCCAACTTTCCAAACTCGTCGATCTGGCCTCTTCCGGGACGGACGTGGTCATCGCCCGCGCCGGCAAGCCTGTGGCCCGCCTGACCAGCCTCAAGAATGAGAAGCGCCTCACCGGGTTCGGAGCACTCAAAGGCAAGGGCTGGATAGCGGACGATTTTGACGCGCCCCTGCCTGACGAGCTTCTCGCCCAATTCGAAGGACGATAATGCGGCTCCTGCTGGACACGCATATCTTCTGCTGGTGGTTCTATGAGCCGGAACGGCTTTCACGCGAGGCCGTCAGAGTCATGCGCAGCGCTGAAAGGGTATTTGTCTCTTCAGCCTCCATCTGGGAGGTCGCAATCAAGGTCCGTCTGGGCAAAATGGATGCCAATCCGCAAGAGCTCTTCGAGCAAATTGAGGCGAACGGTTTTCATGAACTGCCTGTCTGGTCGAAGCACGCTCTTCTTGTTGCCAGCCTGCCGATGCATCACACCGATCCGTTCGACCGGCTGCTGATTGCTCAGGCCATGAGCGAGCCACTGCATCTACTCACGGCAGATGCGCGACTCAAGCCATATAGCGAGCTGGTCATCCAGGTGTAGCAAGACACTTGCCGCAGGCCCAATGCGCGTCCTAGAGCCGCACTCATCGAACGCGCATATCATTCTCTATGAGACTCCTGTCCTTGGTCTCCGCAAGCGAGGCTCATGATGACCGACTCGCTCGACGCCGCGCGCCGCTTTTATGCCGAGGAATTGCGTTCCCTTACGCACATGTCCTCCCCCGAGCTGTTCGCCGCCTTCGCCACCGTACCGCGCGAGCGATTTGTCGGGCCCGGCCCCTGGCGGATGATGGGTCACGATGAGTACTGGACAACATCCGATGCGGATCCGAGGCAGGTCTATCGCAACGCGCTGATCGCCCTCGACGAAGAGAAAGGCATCAACAACGGCCAGCCCAGCATGTGGGCGCATTTTCTCGACGAGCTTAGCGTCCGCCCCAACGATCGTGTGCTCCATCTTGGCTGCGGCACAGGCTATTACACTGCGATTCTTGCGGAAATCACTGGCCCACACGGAAAAGTTACTGCCATCGACATTGACGATGCGATTGCGGAACACGCGCGTATCGCGCTCGGCCCTTGGCCCCAGGTCGTCGTCATCCACGGCGATGGGTCAATCGGTCCATTTGAGCCCGCGGACGTGATTGTCGCCAGCGCCGCGGCCACTCATCCGCAGCCGTCCTGGCTAGCCGCTCTCAAGCCCGATGGAAAGCTCTTGTTTCCATTGGCCCCAAGGACTGGACCGGGAGCGATGGCGCTCCTGACGCGCCGGAGCGCGGACAATTTCGATGCCCGCCTGCACTTCGGAACCTACTTCATCGCGTTCAGTGGAGCGTGCGACCCCGAAGCCGGCGTCCGCCTCGCCAACGCTCTCAGCCACGATCGGGGCGCAAGCGTCAGATCGCTTCGTTGCGACGCTCACGAAAAGGACGAGACCTGCTGGCTGCACGGCAACGGCTGGTGCTTCTCAAACCGAGAGCCCATTCAAGCTGTTCCGGCTGCGTGATGGAAGGAATTGTGGAGTATACTGTGGAGTAGAGTCGACATATGGAAACAGTCCAGATTGTTCTCGATAAAAAGCTTCTGCGCGCCACCGATCGGGCCGCGCGTCGCACCAAACTGAATCGTTCCGCACTCGTCCGCGAGGCGCTGCGGGAACATCTTCGGAGATTGGAAGTGCGAGCCTGCGAAGAACGCGACCGCGAGGGCTATTCCAGGCAGCCGCAGACACACGAAGAATCGCATCTCTGGGAGGCGGAGGCGGTATGGCCGGCAGAATAGCCCGCGGAGATGTTCGCCTCTACAGCTTCGCCCCGCCCGACAAGACAAGGCCGGTGGTGGTTCTCACTCGTGACAGCGCCATCCCTTATCTCTCGGTCGCAACCGTTGCGCCCATCACTTCCTCGATACGCGGCGTGCCATCCGAGGTGATCTTGGATGAATCTGATGGAATGAAGACACCCTGCGCGGTAAACCTGCATAATGCTGTCACTATCCCCCAGGATCGATTGGGCAAGCGCGTCACCCAACTTAGTTCCTCGCGAATGAACGATATCTGCGCCGCTTTGCGATTCTCGCTGGGTTGCGATCTCACTCATTCGTAGCGAACGCGGAGAGCACCGTAAGCAGCAAGCCCCCTCAGAGCGCGCGTCTCAGCCATTTCCCCGTATGTGAAAGCAGATTTTCCGCAATCTCCTCCGGCGTTCCCGCCGCCACAATGCGCCCGCCGCCTTCGCCGCCCTCCGGCCCCAGGTCGATTACCCAATCGGCGCATTTGATCACATCCAGATTGTGCTCGATCACAATCAGCGATCCGCCTCCATCGATCAGCTTCCGAAATGCCGTCAGCAGCTTTGAAACATCGTCGAAGTGCAGCCCTGTTGTCGGCTCGTCCAAAATGTAGAGCACGCGGCTGGCCTGCGAGGGCTTGGCGTTTGCGTTGGCCGCGCGTACCTGCGACAGATGCGCCGCCAGCTTTACGCGCTGAGCCTCGCCGCCAGAGAGCGTGGTCGCCGACTGACCGAGCCGCAAATACCCCAGCCCAATCTCATCCAGCACAGCGAGCTTTTCAAGCAGGCGCGTCTGCCCGGCAAAGAACCTGAGCCCCTCCTTCACCGTCATCTGCAGCACGTCATGAATGTTCTTGCCCTTGTACTCGACTTGTAACACTTTGGCCTGGTAGCGCGTGCCGTTGCAGTCCTCGCATGGCAGTTCCACGTCGGCGAGGAACTGCATCTCCACCGTAACAGTGCCGTCGCCCTCGCAGGTGTTGCAGCGCCCGCCCGGCACGTTGAAAGAAAAATGCCCCGGCGTCAGCGAGAGCCGCTTGGCCTCCGGCTGCGCGGCAAACAGTTCCCGCACCAAATCGAAACCTTTGATATAGGTAATTGGATTCGAGCGCGGCGTCCGCCCGATCGGAGTCTGGTCCACTAGAACCACATCGTTCAGCCGCTCGACACCTGTCAGCGATTTGTAAACCGCAGACGGGTCGGCCCCCTCCGTTTGCCCCAGCGCCCGCATCACCGCCCGATACAGCACCTGGTGAACCAGCGTCGATTTGCCCGAACCTGAAACCCCGGTAATCGCTACCAGCAGCCCCAACGGAATCTCCACATCCAGGCCATGCAGGTTGTTCGCATCGGCGCCTCGCAGCACAAGCTTCTCTTTGCCGGGAGAGCGCCGCCGCGACGGCACCGGAATCGACACCTGACCGGAAAGATAACGCCCTGTAATCGAGTTGGGATTGGCCTCAATCTCCGCCAGCATTCCCTCGGCCAGAATCTTGCCGCCATGCTCGCCCGCTCCTGGCCCCAGATCCAGCAGGTGATCGGCCGCGCGCAGCACATCCGCGTCGTGTTCGACCACAATGATGGTGTTGCCCAGGTCGCGCAGCTCTTCGAGGATGTGGATCAGCCGCGCCGTATCGCGCGTGTGCAGTCCGATTGACGGCTCGTCGAGAACGTACAGCGCTCCCACCAGCCGCGACCCAAGCGAAGTGGCAAGCTGAATCCGCTGCGCCTCGCCTCCGGAAAGAGTCGACGCCAGCCGGTCCAGAGTCAGGTATTCAAGCCCCACCGCGTCCAGAAAATTCAGCCGCTGCCGCACTTCGTGCAGAATCGGCCCGGCAATCTCTTCCTGCATCGCCGTCAGCTTCAGGCCGACGAAGAACTCCTTGGCCTGCGCAATCGTCATCGCCGTAACCTGGCAGATATTTTTCCCGTTGATGCGCACGCTTCGCGCTTCGGCTCGCAAACGCTGCCCGCGGCAATCGGGGCATTCGGCATAGCCGCGATACTTGCTCAACATCACGCGCACATGCAGCTTGTACTTCTTCCGCTCCATCTGCGCAAAAAATCCATACACGCCAGGAAAGCTTCCCTTGCCGCGCAGCACCGTTTCGCGAGCCTGCTCGGGCATCTCGCGCCACGGCACATCCATCGGAACCCCCAGCTCCGCGGCCTGCTTGCGCAGATCGCTGAACCACGGCCGATACTTGGGCCGCTCCCACGGGTCGATTGCACCCTCGCTCAGGCTCAATCCCTTGTCCGGAATCACCAGGTTCAGGTCGAAGTCCA
>CAZSVJ010000026.1:0-5268 GCA_964610185.1 uncultured Occallatibacter sp.
AAGCTAAGAGCTAGAAGCTGCTTTCGCATACACCTTCTGCGCCGCGGCCACCGCCTGCCCGTATTCCACTGGCAATCCGAGCGTGTCCTTGGCAATGTGCTCCATTGCGCCAAGCAGCGCAACCGTATCCAGATAGTCGAAGAAGCCCAGATGCGCCACGCGGAAGATCTTGCCCTGCATCTCGCCCTGGCCATTCGCGGTTACCAGCGCAAACCGCGTTTTCAGCGCCTTGACCACGTCACCCGAATTCATCCCCTCGGGCACCGCAACCGCAGTCGCCGCAGCCGCTGGAGCTGTGGGAGCAAACAGCGTGAAGCCCAGCGCCACCAGCCCCGCCCGCGTAGCCGCCGCATTTACTTGCGCATTGTCGATTAGCGCGATGCGGCCTTTCTCAAGATCGCCGCCCGCCTGGCCGGCAATGTAATCGAGCGCCGCGCCAAGCCCGGCAATCAGCGCGACCGCGGGAGTGTAAGCGCTCTCGCCCTTGGCCGCGTTCTTGCGCTCCTTGCGCAGATCGAAGTAGTAGCGCGGATTCTTCGAGGTCTCCATCGCCGCCCACGCCTTCTCGCTCACACTCAGATAACTCAGCCCCGGCGGAATCATCACAGCCTTCTGCGATCCGCCAATCAACACGTCGATCCCCCAGCCGTCCACGTCGAAATGCGTGGTGCCGAGGCCGGTAATTCCGTCCACCACCAGCAGCGCATCCGTCTCGCGAACTAACTTGGCAATTGCTTCCACATCGTGGCGCACCGCCGTCGAAGTCTCTGTCGCTTGCAGAAAGACAACCCGATGCTCGGGCTTGAGCGCGGCCTTTACAACTTCAAGGTCGAAGGTCTGCCCATAGGGCGCTGTGACCACGTCCGGCTCGCAGCCAAATGCCTTGGCCAAACCAACCCAACGCTCGCCAAACTTTCCGGCGGAAAGCACCAGCACCTTATCGCCCGGAGAGGTAAGATTCGAGACCGATGCCTCCATCGCGCCCGTGCCGGAAGACGACAGAAGCAGCACATCGTTTTTGGTGCCAACAAAAATCTTCAGCTGCGCCAGCACCTTCAGGAACAAAGCGCGAAACTCAGGCGTGCGGTGGTGAATGTCCGCTGCCGCCATGGCAAACTGAGCCGCCGGCAACAGCGGCGTCGGTCCGGGTGTAAACAAGCGCGTCTTGCGAATCATTTTTCTCTCCTCGTATATCGGGGCACAGGGGGCAGAACAATGGCCCCGGCTAGCTCGATCAATCACAGAATACACTTTAATGTGAATTTTGTGAATAGTGAGCTGTGAAAATCTTCTGCTACGCCCAAAATGGGACGAGTTGTCCATTTTGGCATCACTTTTGGCATTGTTCATATAACCTAGACGGCATATTACTTTGAAGGTATAATTGACCAATGACATGCGCTTTGGGGAGCGAATAGAATGGCCACAAAATGGAGAGATATTCGCAAGACGCTTTCGCCTGAGGCCGAGGAGCGGATTCGACAGAATGTAAAGAATGCAGTTGCCGTGATGACGCTCTATCAGCTGCGCGAGGCACGAAACCTGACCCAGGTTAGCCTGGCAAAGGTTCTCAATGTAAACCAGGGCGCTGTGTCGAGGATGGAGAAGCGCACCGATATGTACGTCTCTACCTTGCGAAACTTCATTAAGGCGATGGGCGGACAGCTCCAGGTCAAAGCCGTGTTCCCCGAAGGCGAAGTGCAAATCGAACAATTCGAGAGCCTGGCGGAGTCCCAGGAGAACTCACTAGAATTGATGCATCCCTAACCCGAGCCTGAAGGCGCTTCCGAGGGATCCACAAGAGGACACAATGACCGAAGCAGGCGCACTTGAAGCCATCATCACACAGCAGATCATAACCGCCATGAAGGCCCACGACGCGGTTCGCACCGGAACGTTGCGCCTCATCAAGAACGCGCTCAAAAACAAGGCCATCGAAAAGCGCGCGCCGCTCACTCCAGCCGAATCCGAGCAGGCGCTGGCCACCATGATCAAGCAGCGCCGCGATTCGATCGATCAGTTCACGAAGGGCAATCGTCCCGAGCTGGCCGCGATCGAAGCCGCGGAGATTGTCGTCATCGAGGAGTTCCTGCCCAAGGCCCTCGACGAAGCCGGCCTGCGCGCCATTGTCACCGAAGCCATCGCCGAAGTCGCCGCCTCATCCGGGCAGAGGCCGACGCCCAAGGAAATGGGCCAGGTGATGAAGGCCGTTCAGGCGAAGCTGCAAGCAAGCGGCTTACGAGCCGAAGGGCGCGTCGTCAGCGAGCTGGTCAAGAAGGAACTGGCAGGCTAGAAACCTGCCGACGCATGATCGCGGCGTTACACGGACAGGCGTTGTTCGCGGCGGCGAAGTCAATCGCAAAAATACGGGTCGGCATCCTCGCCCTCACCTGCGAGAGTGTCCGATTCCATTTCCTCGTTGACTTGCGCTGCGGCCCGGATTGCGAGCGCCGGCGGCTGCTGAACCCTTTTGACACGTTTCATAGCCAGAGCGGCGACGCGATTCTCAACCAGTTCCTCCATCGACCCCGCCCGCGGCAGCAGCGCATAGACCAGGTCGCAACCAAGCGCGTTCGCGACGTTGCGCAGGCTCTTCAATGTAATGCTGTCGTTCGCCTCCGCTTTCTCGAACTGCAATGGAAGCTGGCGGCTGACGCCCAGAATCCGGCCCAGTTCTCCAGCTGAAACACCGAGAGCCTCCCGAATGGCGCGAATCCAACCCTGGCGCGGCCGTGAAACTTGCTGAGCTGAACGGAATCCCTCAAGACTGAGGTTCAGCTCCGTGGCTCGAGGACTTGTCACTCTCTTTTGCATCATTTAGTGTTCAATTCACGACAATCTAAATATAGTCGAATTCCCTCAACCAAGCAATTCAGGAACTAGAAATTGCCTATGTATAGATTACCGATCAGACATTCATAGATGACTATGTATAAATTGCCATTACCTTCAGATGCCTGACGAAAATCGTCGGCTCCTGTTCCTGCCAGCCCGCGTGGATGCAAGACGCAATCGGACCTGCATGGAAGCGGGCCCGATTGGCATCGCGGTTTCCTTTAAGGCGAAAATTAATTGGTCGGGGCTGGTGGCGCGGCCGGGGCAGCGGGCTCGGCCGGGGCTGGTGGTGCGGTTGGTGCAGGCTCCGCAGCTGGAGCGGCGGGTTCGGCCGGGGCAGCCGGCGCGGCGGTGTGATTCCTCGACAGTCCGCGAACGTAGCTAACCAGGCCCCATACTTCCACATCCTTTGCCCGGCCCGCATCCTCGGGCGGCATCTTATCCTTGCCCTTGCGGATAATGTCGAAAAGCTCTTGATCCGATTTGCCGCCCAGCGTCTTGGGGTCGGTCCAGTCGGGCATGGTCAGGGCCATGTCTTTGGCAAGGTCGGTTTTGCCATCGCCGGTTTCCCCGTGGCAAACGACGCAGTCGACGGCATACATCTTCTTTGCTTTCTCCTGCGAGACCGCAGTCGGTCTCACGGGGTTTGAGGAGCCGGCGGCCTGTCCCGCGGCCAGAGTTGGAGCGGACGTGTACCCAGCCGCAATTACAAATAGGACTGCGGCGGAAAGGAGCAAACAAGACTTCAAAAACGGCTTCAGCATGGTAGCCTCCGCAGTTGCAGGTGTCGGTAAGAGCGCCTTGCAGCTGATTCACTTTATCGCCCGAATTATAAGCCAATTGGCTGGATTCGGCTCAATCGATCTTCTTCAGCCATAGATCTCGGAACGAAACCTTGCAGGGCACACCCTCAATTTGCAGGCCGAACAGCCCGGAGACATTGTTCGACGAAGCAGGATCGTCGTCCACCAGCACGGCCATCAGCTGGCCGTTCAGAATGTGCATAATCACGCCTCCACGGGCGACGATGGTGTACTGGTTCCACTCTCCGTCCTTCACAAGCGAGCCGAGGGTAGCGCGGTCTCCGATGACGCCGACGAGCTGAGGAAACTTGCCTGGAAGCGCCTGCACCACCTGCCCCCGCCACGCGATGATTCCCCGCGAAGTGTTCTGCGAATAGAGCTGCCCGCTGTAATTCTTTGCGCGCTCACTGACCGGATACCAGAAATCCGCCTGCGGCCCGATCATCACCCAGCGCGGGTCCAGCGGCGGCTCGCCTTTGCCGGCCGCACGGCCCGGTGGAATGCCGGTGCTGCTGCGGTATTGGACGCCGCTTCCTCCGCCCCACTCCACCTTGATTTCGAGCTTGAGATCGAAGTCTTTCGCCTCGACGCCGTGGTACACCAGGAAGCTGTTTCCCGCGTTTTTCTCCGCAGTCGACTGACCCACAATGGCTCCATCTTCCACGCTCCACACGCCGGGCCGACCGTCCCACCCGGTCAGTGTTTTTCCATCGAAGAGCGACGTAAAGCCGGTGTGATCGGAGAAGTCGATCGGGTCCGGCTCAACATACACTCCGTTCCTCTGGCCGGAAATACTCGGCTGAACTTTTTGCAGCGCGGCGCGATCCGGCGGCGGAGCGGTTGGCGGCTGGGCTTGCGCGATTGCATTCGGAGTCGCCCTCAGCAAGAGCATGATCGCGGGAATCAAGAACGCAACGCTACAGTTGGTCAGAAATTTGCTCATGCGCGATCCCCACCTGGATTCCGGTAAGCATTCTAGCTCAAGAATCGTTCAACCGATTCTAGCGCGACTCTCCAGGGGCTAAAGCCCGGCGTCTATTTTGCTGCGTTTGCGGCACGACTGAAGTCGTGCACTGACACTCGCCGCGGCGAGCGGCTTTTGAAACATGCTTCTAGACAAGCCCTAGGCCGCCTTCCGGCACAGGTACGAGCTTGAGCAGGCCAAGTTCGCCGGCCAGCCGCTCCAGTTTGGCGCGAGTTGCGGGCGGGGGTGGAACCAGAGGCAGGCGCACATGATCCGAGCAGCGGCCCATCAGGTTGAGCACCGTCTTGACCGGGCAGGGGTTGGAGTCCCAGAAGTTGGCCTCGATGAGCCGGGCGTAGCGGCGCTCGATTTCGCGCGCGTCGGCCCAATCGTCCACGAGCGCGGCGCGGATCATGCGTCCGATCTGCGCCGGAATCTCATTTGCCGCCACGCTGATCAGCCCGTTCGCGCCCACGCCGATCGACGCCAGAGCCATGTTGTCGTCGCCGGAAAAGATCTTGAATCCGCGTGGCAGCGTATGAACCAGTTCGGCAATCTGCGGCAGCTTACCGCTTGACTCCTTGATGGCCTGAATATTCGGCGCCGCCTCAGCCAGTCGCAGCACGGTCCCCGAACTCCGGCAAGACGATCGGCTTCCGGAACTGT
>CAZSVJ010000026.1:5278-21268 GCA_964610185.1 uncultured Occallatibacter sp.
GTCGCAGCACGGTCCCCGGCTCAAGGTTCACCCCCGTGCGTCCGGGAATGTTGTAGAGCACCACCGGCAAGGGGTCGACAGCTTTGGCAAGCGCGAGAAAGTGCTGGAACTGCCCCTCCTGCGAGGGCTTATTGTAGTAGGGATTGGCTGAGAGCACCGCGTTCACGCCGCGAATTTGTTTGAGCAAACTTGCGTTGCGCACCAGCGTCCGCGTCGAGTTGTGTGTGCAACCGGCAAACACCGGCACCTTTCCCGCAGCCGCCTCAGCCACAATGCAGACTGCGCTCAGCCACTCTTGCTCGTCCAGCGTGGCCGCCTCGCCCGTTGAACCACAGGCCACCAGAAAATCGATTCCAGAGTCGATCTGCCAACTGACGAGCGCCCGCAGCGCCGATTCATCGATCGATCCATCCGCCCGAAAGGGCGTAACAATAGCTGTACCGCAACCCGTCGTATCCATGATGAGAAAAGTGTATACCGGGAAGACAGGGATCAGGGACCAGAGATCGGGAAACAGAAATCAGCGACGCCGGGTGCCGCATGTCTCGCGTTTGGGACCTGGGTTGCACGAACCTACTGTCCAAGATCGAAGCGCTTGTAATTTCAATATGGACCATTTATTATGGACCATAGAGGAGATCGAATGCCGGCGCCCGCAAAATCCGAAGAGACGATTGGCGTTACTGCCTTCAAATCCCAGTGCCTTGCCTTTATTGACAAAGTGGCACAGGGCAAGACTGGGCGCGTCGTGCTTCTCAAGCGCGGGCGACCCATTGCTGCCATCGTTCCGATAGCTGAAAACGCAAAGGACTCCTTCGATCTCTGGGGTGCCATGCGTGGGACGGTCACTGTCGCGCCGGGGGTCGATCTGACCGAGCCGACGGGCGAACGCTGGGATGCGGAACTCTGACATGGCCGGCCCGGTTCTGCTGGACACATGCGCAGCCATCTGGTTGATGAATCGAGCCCCGCTCTCGCCAGCCAGCCGTGCCGCAATTCGCGCCGCACAAACCGCCAATCTCGGCGTCTATCTCTCTCCGTTCACCGCCTGGGAGATTGGAACCTTGGTCGCGAAGGGCCGCATTCACCTCACGCTCTCGCCTGAGGTCTGGTTCGATAACGTGTTGGCACTACCGGGAGTGCGGCTGGCGGCGCTCACTCCTCAACTTCTCATCGGCTCCACGGCATTGCCCGGAACACCGCCCGCCGATCCCGCGGATCGCATCATAGCCGCCACGGCCCGGTTTCACAATTATCGCGTCATCACACGCGACACCAAGCTGCTGGCCTATGCCGCGCAAGGCCACATCCTGGCCACGGCCTGCTGAAACGCCGAATCGAAGGGCCTCTATTTCACGCGCTTTAGAACGATATCCATCGCGGGACGGTCGCCTGCCTGACGTGTCATCTTGATCTCGTCGCCGCTGATTGCGCCCTTGTAGACGAAGCGAATCTCGTTGTCGTTAAACTTCATCACCTGCACGAACGAAATGTTGTCTCCATCGATCTTGCCTTCCGAGATATCGCCATCGCCGCGCGGGCTCGAGACTTTGCCGGTCAACGTTGCGCCATCGACGTGAAAATCGAAGTTCAGCGTTTGCGCGCCTCGCGGCGTTGTAAAGTCGGCAGTCCACTTGCCGTTGAAGTCGGCGGCAAGCGCGGTTATTGAACCGAGCGCAAGGAACAGAACAGCGAGCAAGCTTTTGCGAATCATGTTGTAATTCCCTTCAATTCAGCAATCATTTGGCGAGGGAAATCCGCACCCGCCCCATGCAATGAGTGACGAGAAGAGAATCGTATAAGTCTCAAGAATTGGCTTATCGGGAAAGGACAGACTGAAGCCTATCGCCGCGAGATTGCCCTGAATACGCTGGTTTGCGCCCTGCCTGATTTCCTGGTTGCGTTATCGCCGCGACCTGCGCCTCCAAAGCAGCAGGGAGACCAACAAGAAAAAGACCACGCCGGCGGTGATGCGAACCATTTCGGAATGTTGCATGGCAGCCTCCCGCTTAAGCCCAAGCAGGCCTTCGGCTCGAAGCCGGCTATCCTTCCAGACCGGCCCGCTGAACCTGCTCGACCTGCTTGCCGTAGCGGCCCAGCAGCGCATTCCAGCGAATGATGGCGATTTCTTCAAGCATCTTCATGCCGTCTTTCAAGTAGCTCATGCGGGTGCGTTCGTCGTGGGCCCAGCTCACCGGCACCTCGACGACCTTGTATCCGCGCTTGAGGGCGATGAATAAGATCTCCGGATCGAATCCCCAGCGCTCGATGGTCTGCAGTTGGAAGACGGTCTGTGCGGCGGAGCGCGTGAATGCCTTGAAGCCGCACTGCGTATCGGCAAAGCGCAACCCCATCACTGCGCGAGTAACGGCGTTGAAGCAGCGCCCGAAAAACTGCCGGTAAAGGGGCTGGCGGTGGGTCTGGCGGCCTTTTTCCAGCCATCGCGACCCAATGGCAATGTCCGCGCCGGCAGCAATGGCGGCAAAGAGGCGCTCGGCCTCCTCGATGGGCGCAGACAAATCGGCATCGGTGAACATGACCACTTCACCGAAGGCCTGTAGCAGCCCGTTGCGCACGCTGGAGCCCTTGCCGCGATTGCCGGGATTTTCAATCATGCGGACCTCGGGAGCATCGGCAGCAAAGGCTTTCACGAGCGCCGCGGTGTCGTCGCGAGAGCCGTCGTTGACGACAATGACCTCCGCCCGCCAGCCGTGTTCGCGGACGCAGCCTACCACCGACCGGAGCGCGCCGACGATGCGGGCGCTCTCATTGAATGCTGGAATTACGATGCTGTAAGTTGGGAACTCGGTCACGTGAAAGGCCACCGCCAGTCTGGGTTCCGGCCTTGACCGGCATGATTTCAGATTCTTCCGATTTTAAAGAGCAGGCTCTGCATATCATAATCCGCCGCTGGCGCTCGCCCCGCCCAATCTCCAGCCGAGGGCTTTTTCGGCGTTCTTCGCGGCGGCCAGACGATCAATTCCCACAAGAAAGGCTTCTTTTTCATCCTCTTAGGGCCAAAATCCGTTTATTCTGTGAGCGGAGGCCTTTGGCTTATGACAAAAGCAGACCTGGTGGAGAAAGTCACCGGACTGGGCGATCTGACGCGCCGCGACGGTGAGGTCATTGTTGAAACCATCTTTGGGTCCGTGATCGGGGCGCTGCAGAGTGGCGACAAGATTGAGATTCGTGGCTTCGGGTCTTTTCGCATCCGCCAGCGCAACCCTCGCATTGGACGCAACCCAAAGACCGGCGAACGCGTAGAGGTGCCGGCGAAACGGGTGCCCTACTTCAAACCATCGAAGGAGCTTCGCGACCTGGTGAATCCGCATGAGGCAGCTAGCGCCTCCTGATGGAGCGCGCGGACGCGAGGCTTGGCGAGACGATCCCCTGCACCGAGTCCTGGCGGATACCGGGAGAATTCGCGGATGCCCTCTCAACAAACCAGATCTGCCGGGCAAGAGTCGCTTCGCGCTGCGCGCTCCTGGCTCGGCGGACAGGTTAAGAATCCTATTGACTTCTTTCGTTGGACATTCACAAGAGCCGCATTGCCGTATTGGAGCATCTTCTTTGCCTTGCTGGCGGGAATGTCGCTTCGCTTGTTCTTCGTCCTCGTGTATCCGGAATACGACGGGGACACGGGCGTTTACGGAACCATCGCAAAGAACATACTTCTGGATCACGCCTATGCGCTGGATAAGCCTTTCCACCTGACGCTCATCCGCTTGCCTGGTTATCCGCTGTTTTTGGCGCTCATCTTCAAAGTCTTCGGAATGGACTGCTATGGCGTCGTGCGGCTCATTCAAGCGGCCGTCGACCTGGCATCATGCCTGCTGATTGGCGGATTCGTGCGCGATCACGCGTCAAGCCGCGCTGCCCACTGGGCGCTCTGGCTGGCCGCTCTCTGCCCTTTCACGGCCAACTACACCGCCGTCCCGCTTACTGAAACGAACTCGATTTTCTGCGTTGCGCTGGGGATATTTGCCAGTGGCCGACTTATCGCACAAATCCGTTCGCGAGGCCGCTTTCGGTGGATGTGGCTGGCGCTCACTTCAGCCGCGCTGAGTGGCGCGATTCTGTTTCGGCCTGACGGAGTTCTGCTCTCAGCGGCTGTGTTGCCGGGCATCTGGTGGTACACACGGCGCCCGTCGGCGCGGGCCTCATTGCCTTCGGCGCTGGCATGCGCATTACTTGCCGCTCTTCCACTCGTTCCGTGGACCATCCGCAACTATCGCGTCTTTCGTGTTTTTCAACCTCTGGCTCCCCGCTATGCCACCGATCCCGGCGAGGACCCGCTGCCTGGCTATGTTCGCTGGACAAAGACGTGGCTGGCTGAATACATATCATCGCCCGAGGTTTACTGGAGAGGCGACGATATTCCGATCGATGTTCACCTGCTGCCCAGCCGCGCCTTCGATTCTTCAGAAGAATATCGCCAGACCGAAAAGCTCATAGCGGATTACAACGTGGACACCACCATCACTCCGGAGCTCGATGCGCGCTTTGCGGCACTGGCCGAGCAACGTGTGAGGCACGATCCGTTGCGGTATTACCTGATTCTGCCGCTGACGCGCGTGGCCGATATGGCTTTGCGCCCGCGCACCGAACTTCTCTCCGACGCACTGCCCATTCGCTGGTGGGAGTGGAGCAAGCATCCAGCCGGCTCGCTGATTGCGTTTGGCTACGGATTGCTGAATGCTGGCCTGCTGGCTCTGGCTGCAATTGGATTCGTGCGCCGGCGCATACCGTTCGCGGCCATGCTGGGCGCGTACATTGTCTTCCGATGCCTGCTGCTGGCAACCATGGAAAACGCCGATCCTCGCTACACGCTGGAGTGGTTTCCGATTTTGATTGTGGCCGCTGCGGTTGCGATTGCGGCGAGCCCGGCAATTGACACCGAAGAATTGCCCCGCAACGTTTATAGTGCCAGTGCATGAAGCTTCCTCTATCGCGGAAACGCTGGATTATTTGGATGGCACTTGGCGTGTTGCTCCGCCTGCTGCTGATCGCGTTTCCGCGGCCATCCGACGATGACACAGGCGTCTACTTGGAACTGGGAAGAAACCTGCTGCTCCATGGCGTTTATGGCATGGCGCATGGAACGATGGTTACGCCGAGTCTCTTCCGCTTGCCTGGATATCCGCTGATTCTGGCGGTGACCGAGCAGCTTCTTTCAGGAATTTGGCAGCATGGCTGGATCAATGTTGTCTATCTGTTTCAGGCAGCCGCAGATTTGGCCGGAGGACTCCTGCTGGCGGCCTTCGCTCGCCGGTTTCTCTCAGATCGCGCTGCGGAAGCGGCGTTGGCGCTGGCCATGCTTTGCCCTTTCACGGCTGCCTACGCGGGAATTGCCATGACCGAGTGCCTGTCAGTCTTCGCGGTTTCGCTCGGCATCTATGCGGCGGGCCGGGCGATTGCCGCTGCGCGGACAGATGGTCGCGACACGTGGGTGATTGCGCTGGCTGGCTGCGCCGCTGGCCTGGCCATGCTGCTCAGGCCGGATGGGGCGCTTCTGTTTGCTGCGCTGGCTGCGGGGCTCTTTGCGTATACCGCCGCGGCTAGTCACGGATTAAGACTGAGACTGCGATCGGCGACGGCTTCCACAGCGATCTTCTGCGCTGTGGCTCTTCTTCCGCTCGTGCCCTGGACCGTGCGCAACTGGGCCGTCTTCCATGTCTTTGAACCTCTGGCGCCGCGTCACGTCAACGATCCTGGCGAACGCGTGAACCTTGGGTTTTACCGCTGGATGCGGACCTGGTCGGTCGAGTACTCGACCACCGATAGTGTCTTCTGGAGCGTGGGCTCTGAGAATATCGAACTCGCCGATTTGCCCGCGCGCGCCTTTGACTCGCCGCAACAGATAGAGGAGACACGGCTGCTGCTTGATGAGTACAACCGATGGAACGGCATTTCGCCCGAGCTCGATGCGCGTTTTGCCGCGCTGGCGGCCGAGCGCGTCCGCGCACATCCGCTGCGCTACTATCTCACACTTCCAATTCTTCGCGTGGCGGACATGGCGCTTCGCCCACGCACCGAGGCCTTCTATCTGGATATCTCCTGGTGGCTCTGGAACGAGCATCCCGGGCAGACGATCGTCTCTGTCCTTCTCGGCCTGATCAATCTGGGCTACGTGGCCCTGGCGGCGTGGGCGTTTCTGCGCGGGCGCGTTCCGTTGGCCTGGATGCTGAGCGGTTACCTGCTGCTTCGCTGCCTGTTGCTGGGTACGATGGAGAACCCCGAGCCGCGCTATACGCTGGAATTCTTCCCGATCCTGATTGTGGCCGCCGCGGCGGCAATTACGCCGCGACCCAACAACGCCGTCGATCCGAACTAACGCGGGCGGATGCCGATCACGCTCAACATGCGTCCGGCGTGGCCATGCGATGCGCGATGAGAGAAGAACAGATCGGGTTGGCAACTGGTGCACCCACCCACTAAATGAATCGCGCTGGGCATCACACCCGCCGCGAGTAACTGACGGCGATTGGCTTCAGTCAGATCAAGGTGCAGGCTGGGTCCCATGGGCGAGTGGCCGGGCGCGCGCTGGGTGAGAAACAGCATGGGATACTTTGTGCGCACCGGATCGCTATCGTAGACCTCCCGAAATAGATCGCTCGCGTAAGCAAACTGAGACTCAAAGCTGGAGAACACTTCTTCGCCGACGGCGTAGCAGCAGGCGCCAATGCCTGGACCGATGGCGGCAATCAAATCCTCAGGCCGTGAGCCGAATTGAAGCCTCATCCGGCCAATGCCGGATTCGACGATGCGCTTCACCGTGCCCCGCCAGCCGGCATGGAACGCGGCAACCGCGCGGCGCTTGCGGTCGGCCACCAGGACGGGAATGCAGTCGGCTGTCATAATCCCGAGCAGCAAGCCGGGCTTATCGGTCATCAAGCCGTCGGCTCTACATCCCGGTGACAAGGCTGGGGCGGAGGCGATAACGAGGACATTGGAATGAAACTGGCGGACAGTGATCAGCGGCGTGCTCGCGTCTCCGGTGATTGCTTCTGCCAGAAGCTTGCGATTTTGGGCCACTGCCTCGCGGTCGTCGCCGACTGAGAAACCGAAGTTCAGCTCGCCGGGCGCGTCTTCAGCGCTGAATATCCGGCTTACTCCGCCTTTGCGGGTGCTGAATCCGTGCCACAGCCATGGGTACTTGTTCCAGCCAGGAACCGGCAGCCATTGAACGCCGTTCGCTGCCACGTTCGGAGTCGGCGCGGCCTGAAACAGCTCGGCCCTTGACAGCCTCTTCTTCGCAACCCGCTCAAGGCGGGCACGCCGAGTGACTCCGGCAGCATTTCCGCGAAGGTTGCGTACCAGGCCGGCCTCTTGGAGCAACGCATCTGTGCTTTGCACGTCCGAGTCTGAATTCGAATGCCCGATTGGGATAGAGAGCTTCGCCATCTGTTGCTGATTTTAATTGCCGGGAATTAGGAGCACATGGGCCTGCCTTCCGGCAGGCCCGCTCGAGAGGCATTTGAGGGAGGAGGGGCAGGGGGTTTAGAGGGAAGAGATCCCGTAAAGGATCCTCAAAAGGAGTGGATACCTTTGTGGTGGGACTAACAACGGGGAAGCCTCTGCTTGTTACTTAGTCAGATGCGGAACTAGGGAAAAAGTTGCGCGTTGGCGGTTTCTTGCTGCGAATTTTTCAGAGGCTTTGGTCTTTGCCCACCCGGCCCCTTACCTCTCTGGCACCTCCGCGGACAAAAGAGCGCGAATCAACTTGCATGGAATGAGCGTGATTGGGCAAGCTCTAAAGTGTGAAGTGGTGGCAATCCATCATCCTGATTGGAATCGGGCTATTGGGAATCGGCTACATCTGGCTGCACCGGGTGGAGCTAGGACTGGCGCGCTCGACGAATCTTGAGACCGAAAACTATTCAACCGCCGAGCCGGCTGCCTCGATTACCCACCCCGCCCGCATCACCTGGGAAAACGTTGACCGCAGCCCCGACGGGTTCAAGGTGGAGATGCCGGCCGGCATTGAGGAACTTGAGGTTGCGGCTGGCAACGAGCGCGGCGGGGCAGATCAAGTCAACATGATTCTGTCCAAAATGAACGCCGAAATCACGTTTGCCGTAGCCTGGGCCGACGACCCGCCCGTGGCGCGAGTCAACGATCGCAGCGCCGGCAGAATCCTCGATATGGCGCGGGACGATGCGATGGCCCGAACGCAAACGGCGCTGACCACTGAAACTCGAAACATCGTCGGCGGCTTTCCGGCGCGGGATTTTTCAGCCCGGAACACAGCCGGCGGGGTCATGACTTCGCGGTTGATCTACGTCAACCCGAGGCTCTACATGCTCATCGCCGCATTCCCCTCGGAGAGCGCTCGCCGCGAACAGGATGTGGCACGATTCTTCGACTCGTTTGCGATTGTTTCCTCGGACAGAGTTCCCGAGACGCTGCCCCCGGCACCGGCGCCGCGATAGATCAATCGTTCTTAATGCCTTACTTTAGTTTTCGCCGGCCAGCGGTTCCGCTCGTGAAGCTTAAAATCCAGCCGACAAAGTGGATATGCGGGAGTGTACATTCCCCTCCCTCATCATGGGGTAAAGCATGTCCATTGCCGCGCTTTCCACCGCTGGATTTTCGCAATACATTTCCGCATCGAGCAACGTTTCCGCCTCACAGCAGGCGATGCAGACGTTGCAACAGAGCCTGGCCTCGGGGAATCTCGCCGCTGCCCAGAGCGCCTTCAATACCTATCAGCAACTGAATCAGAGCCCTTCGACTGCGAGCGGGAGCACTTCCTCGTCGAGCGCGGGAACTCCTTCGCAATTGTCCACGGATATGACGGCGTTGGGGTCGGCCATCGGCTCAGGCGATCTGTCGACGGCGCAGTCGGCTTTTGCCACAGTGCAAAGCGACTTGAAGGCTACCCCTTCGCAGGCAATCACAAACGCGGAAAGCGCCGTGGCGCAGACGGTGCAGTGGGTGGAAGACCTGCTCACACTCTCCAGTTCGAATAACAGTTCAACCACGCCAGCGGATCCGACGACCTCCATGCTGGATAGCGCTTATGGGATCAACCCCTCTTCGACGGCGACAAACCCTACGACTGCCATGCTGGAAAGCCAATATGGCGACGGCGCAAGCGCCACAAGCGCCAATAGCTCCGGGAGCAGCGCCTCCAGCACTGCCACAAGCGCAACCACCGGCAACATAGGGAGCGGCGCCAGCGTCAACGTCTACGCATAGCGGAAAATCCTGCAATACTGGGCGGCTCAGGCCGGCGATGACTTTGGCCGCACGGCCTTCTCGATCGCTCGAGTAATAAGCCCGACGGGCAGGAACCTAACCATGAGAGCGGAGATTTTGCCGCTGAAAGACGGCAGGATCGTCCGCTTTCCGCCGGCCAGCGCGGAGATTGCCTTGCGCGCCACTTCAGGAGCGAATTGAACCTGCTTCTTAAACGCCTCGGCGCGGGCAACGTCAAAGAACTCGCTGTCGGTTGACCCTGGGCAGAGCGCCGTCACCTTTACTCCGAAGCGAGCCACTTCAGCCGCCAGACCAAGCGCAAAGAAGCGGTCGAATGCCTTGGTTGCGGAATAGGTGGTTAGGTAGGGCACCGGCTGAAAACTTGCTGTCGAAGCCACCACCAGCACCCAGCCGCGGCGACGCTCGACCATGCGCGGAACGAACAGCCGCGACAGCCGCACCACAGCCTCGCAATTGACACGCACCTGGCTTAGTTCCTGCTCGATGGGGCTCTCACAGAATGCGCCGAACTGCCCGAGGCCGGCGTTGTTGATGAGAATATCGACGATGATTCCGGCGCCTTCTGTCGCGGCGAAGATTTGCTCAGGCGCGGCTGGGTCGTTCAGGTCGGCAACAACGATGCGCGCCTCGGTTCCTTTGGCGGTTAGCTCGGCAGCAAACGTCTCCAGACGGTCTTTGCGACGCGCTGTGAGAATGAGCTTAGCGCCGTGGTTGGCCAGCTCGCGCGCCAATGCCACACCAATGCCCGCGCTGGCTCCGGTGACCAGCGCCCATTTTCCGTTGAATTCCTGTGTGTTTGCCATCGCGAGACCATCATAGCGAATGCTGCGACCGAGGCCGAATTAGCGATAGACTTCGCGACGATTGCCGATGCGAACGACCAGCATGCGAACTAGTTTGTCTTCAATGCTGGCGATGATTCGGTAATCGCCGACGCGATATTTCCATAGGTCACCCAACTCCGTGCCTTTCAGCGCTTCGCCAATGCTGCGCGGGTCTTCAAGGAAAGCGATGCGTTCGAAAAGAACGCGATTGATTCTGCGTGCTACCTGCGGATCGAGCCGGTCCAATTCACGCTTCGCTCTGGGATCCAAATCAATCGACCATGCCATATTCCTTCATCACTTCTTCAAGAGGAATCGTCTTGACGCGGCCTGCGTGGATGTCAGCCAGCCGCTGCTCGGCCAGATTAATGTCCTCGAGGTCGTCCAGGTGCTCAAGAATGGCTTCACGGACGTAAAAGGACTTGGTTCGGCCGGTTTCCTTGGCCAGAGCGTCGAGGCGCTTTTCAATCTCTGCGGGTAAGCGAATTGCGAGCATATTGACCTTCTCGTGATGGCGCTATACAAGTATAGCAAATTCGCTTTGGCCCGCGACGAGGTTCCTAGATCGGGGCTCTCACTCTGCCGGTTGTTCCGCCTTTCCGCGCGTCTTCTTGCCCGACTTTTCGTTCGCCTCAACCCGCAGCTTCCACGCGGTGCGCAGAGCGCCTGTAAGCTGGTCTTCACTTGCCGCTGCAAGCCGGATATGGGTCGCGCCGTTTTCGCCCCAACCGCCATGGATGGGGAGAAATATCTCCGGCTGCTCGCCAACAAAGGCTGCCTGCTGCTCAGGCGTCAGCATCAGGTTGCCGTAGCCCTTGCTCTCTGAGGCAAGCGTGGCGAAGATTCGCCCGCCGACACGAAAATCGGGAGCGCCCATGTGCGAACTCGCCTCGGCTCCTTCAAAACTCAGCGCGATACGACGAAAGTCGGCTGCATTCATCTTGCAATTCTCCTCGGTCTTTAGCCGCTCGTTCCCTCAGGGGGCTAAAGCCCGCGTTCTTTTTGAGGCAGTTGCGGCACGATCCGCCGCGGCGGATCGTGCCCATTCAAATTATCGACTCATCCAGAGGTTGGCCAGGAGCCAAGCGCTCGTGGCTGCCCATCGAATTCCTCATTCAGCCACTTTGAAAATGCCTGGAACTCTTCGTCGCGGCCGAGGAAGTCGCGCACCATCTGCCGCCCTGGCTTCGACCCGCCCTGTTCAAGCACGGTCTTGCGGTAGCGGGTGCCGGCGTCGCCGCCTAACAGGTCGGCAGGATCGAACTGCGCAAAGAAATCCAGTGCGATGACCTTATCGAACGCATAGGTGTAGTAGTTCGACGAGTAGCCGGTCAGGTGGCCAAAGCTCGCATACATGCGGTTGCCTTCAAGCCAGGTCCAAGGTTGCAGGCTTTCATAAAGCCGCCTGGTGATGGTGTCGAGGTCGAGCGCTGTCGGATCTTGATCGTGAAGGTCGAGCGAGAGTGTGGTGTAGTAGAGCTGCGCGCGCACCCAGTCAGCTCGGCCAAATGCTCCGGCCAGCTTCATCTTTCGGATTGTCTCGGCGGGCAGAACTTCGCCGGTTTGGTAGTGCCTTGCGAAGCCCTGAAGCAGCTTTTCATCGCGGAAGAACTCTTCCAGCATCTGCGAGGGAACCTCGATAAAGTCGCCTTCGGTTGCAAAGCCGGAGATGCCTGCCCACTCCGTCTGGCCGCCGAGTATGGCGTGCATCAGGTGGCCGAATTCGTGAAAAAATGTGACCACGTCGTTATATTGCAGAAGGCCGGGATCGTTATCGTCACCCTTGGGGAAGTTGCAGATGAGCGCTGCTTCAGGCAGAGCGCGGCCTCGCACGCCGGTAACTATGGGCGCTGCGGAAAACCACTTGTCTTTGCCCTCGCGGGGATGCATGTCGAGATAGAAGCGCCCGACGGCCCGCCCATCTTCAACCACTTCAAAAACGGAAACGTCGGGGTGCCATCCGGCTGCTGCCGAGGGGCGGAATTCGATCTTGAAGAGCCGGGCTGCCGTCTCGAGCACGCCGGCCTCGACCTGCGCATAAGGAAAGTAGGGACGCACCGATTGCGAGTCGAAGTCGAAGGCCGAGCGGCGAAACTGTTCATACCAGTAAGCGCGGCTGGTAACGTCGATCGCTTGCAGATCGGGCTGGCGCGTGCGGGCAAAATCGAGAATCAATCCGTGTTCGCGGCGCGCTCCATCGCGGCTGGCTTCGTCAAGCTTGGCCAGAAACGTACGCACGTTGCGTGCCGAACCCATCATCTGGTCGGCTGTGGCAAGATCGGCCCAACTGCGGAATCCTAGAACCGTTGCGATCTCCTGCCGCGTTGCCAGCAGGTCGAGAAGGATTTGCTTATTGGCTGGGTATGCGCGTGTGTTGTAGGCCAGGAACATGCGTTCGCGCAGCGGGGCGCTGGTGGCAAAGGTCATCACCGGCTGCATGTCGGGCTGGTCGGTCGTCAAGGTGACGCGCCCTTGGGTATCCGAAACTGGGTGGCGAGCGATGTAGTCCGCAGGCAGGCCTTCAAGCTCGGCTTCCGCGGCGTCGATGGTCTTGCCGCCCTCCTGAATATTGCGGCTGAAGTCGAGGGACAGGTGTGTCGCCTTCTCGTGCAGCGCTTGCAGGCGATCGCGAGTGGCCTCGTCTTTGTCTACGCCGGCCAGCCGATAACCCAGAAGAGTTCGCTGGACGAAGTGCTGCGTCGCCGGGCTGGAGCCGGTGAGATCGATTGCAGAAAGCGCGTCGTAGACCGGGCGATTCAAGCTCAGAGCGCTGCCCGCCATAGCCACCCGCTGAGCTTGCTGTTGGGCCAGGTCGCGGACTGCCTTGTCGGCAGCCACGGAGTTGAGCACGCCGGCCTGCGCTCCAGCGAGGTTGAGTTGCTCGATGGCCTCGTCGAAGTGGCGCAGGGAGTTCTCGGGCGTGCGCGGGCCCTCGACGGCCAACAGCGCAGCCAGAGCCGCTTCGTGAGCAGCCAGCCGGGCTCCAACCCAGGCTGCAAGCGCATCGGCGGATGAGGCGCCGCCTGCATCCCAGGCGTGACGTTTTTCGGTTGCAGTGGGGACGGCGGGGATTTCGGCTGGCATGATGGGCAAACTCCTCCAATCTTCTAGGTTGCCACATTGCGGCGGGTTTGCGGCGGCGCGCTGCCGTCACAAAGCGTTGAGGATCAGTCCGCGAGAGAATCGGAAATCACTGCTTACCTACGGCCTATTAGCGAACCATTTTCCCGTGTGGTTACCAATGTGTCAAAAAATTTCTCGTTTATGAGAAAAGTATTGCAACAATTTGGAACCAGCCGTACTCTAAGTTCACGGATGGGTAAGTCCTGAGCAATCCGCGACGCCCATTGCAGAATGGGTATCGTAAACGCGCTGTAATCGCGTCGGCCTCAGGGTCCATCCAGGGTACGAAAGCTCCCCAATATGGGGAGCTTTTCGCATTTAAGGTGATTTGTTTGGTTGGGACTGTTTCGAATTCGGTGTTCATCTATTTGGATGAAAGCGGTGACCTCGGATGGAAGTTCGACGCCCCGAATGGCGCGGGAGGATCGAGCCGATATTTGACGATCTCTGCGGTATGCGTCCCGCCGAACAAGGCGCACCTACTAGACCGTCTTCTGAGATCAATGTATATCAAGTACAAATGGGCACCGGGAAAAGAGCGGAAGTTCGTGCAACTAAAGACATCTCAGCGCATTGAGTTCGCCACAAACGCGAAGGCTCTCTGCGACGCAAATCCGGATATTCTTCTCCATGCCATCGTGGTCAAGAAACAAAATGTCCAGCCGCATATCCAGGGAGACGGAAACAAACTATACAACTACATGATAAAGCTGGCCTTAATCAAGAGAATGGCCAAGCACGATTTGGTGACCCTTATGCCGGATCAACGTTCAATAAAGGTGGAAAGCGGAAACAGCCTTCCGGACTATCTGCAAACAGAGCTGTGGTTCACGGAGAAGGCGATTACAACCCTAATTTGTAAGCCACAAGACAGTGCACATAGTCGTGGAGTTCAATTCGCAGATTTTATTTCTGGCATTATTCAATCGCGATACGAAAGGAATGATTCGCACGCATTCCGAGTCCTTGCGCCTCGACTCAAGGTGAACTGCCTCTTTTTCTAATAGCAACGCAAGACGATGACGTTGCGGGGCCGATATAATTTGGCGAACCAGCTAGAAATTCCCCGTGACCGTGATTCCGCTGTTGCATCTACAACGGAACCAATCTAAGATGCGTCAATTGAACAGTATGGTTCGCGCTGCTTCCAGTCCGGTTCTGCCGATGCCCGCACCGGCTCCCGCGCCGCCCAGCCCACGGCTGCGCTTGCCCAAGCTGTGCGTGGCTATTCAGGCCGGGTCGGCTGCGGAAATGATCGAGCGAGGCGAGGTTACGCTCAAAGACTCTACTTTCATAGAGTTCCGGCTGGATTCGTTGGCCAAGCCGGGGACCGTGCTCCCTAGCTTGAAGGAATTCCTTGCCGCGCACCGCGAGGTGATTGCCATCGCCACCTGCCGGCGCAAGCAGTTTGGCGGGCAGTTCGAAGCAGGGCTCAAGACGGAACTGGACGTGCTGAGCAAAGCTGCTGAAGGAGGCTGTCAGCTGGTCGATCTCGAGGTGGAGTCAGCCGAAGAAGCCACGCCGAAACAGCTTCAGCAATTCCGGGCTGGCCTTCGCTCGGCGGGCGCGGCACTGCTGATAAGTTTTCACGACTTCACGCGCACCAAGGCGCTGGAGCGCGCGGCCGACCGCATCCAGGCCTTTCAGCCGGATTTTGTGAAGGTGGTTTCAACGGCGCGAACGCTGGCCGACAACCTGGCCGTGCTGCGGCTGATCGAAAACCGGTCACTCACGGCGCAAGTTGTGGGCATCGCTATGGGCGAAGAGGGACTTGTCAGCCGCGTGCTGGGCCCGCGCGCAGGTGCGCCGTTCACATTCGCTTCCTTCTCCGACGGCGCCGCGACAGCGCCGGGCCAGATAACAGCGGCAACCCTTCGCGACCTCTACCGCCTGGAGCATCTGGACCAGGCCACGCGGATTTTTGGCGTGGCCGGCAATCCGATCGCGCACTCGCTTTCTCCGCTGATGCAGAATGCGGCCTTTCGCCGCGAAAACGTAAATGCGATTCTGGTGCCGCTGAAGACTCGCGCGCTTGCCGATCTGCTGACCATCGTGCGCGAGCTGCCGCTAAGCGGAGTGGCCGTGACCATGCCGCTCAAACAGGAAGTGCTGCCGCACCTGGCCAACATGGACGCGCTCACCAGCCGCATCGGCGCATGCAACACGGTGCGCACCGCGGCAGACGGGAAGCTCTACGGCTTCAATACAGACGTGGCCGGCGTGGTGAGGCCGCTCGAAAAACGGATCAAGCTCAAAGGCGCGCGAATTGCGGTTCTTGGCGCGGGAGGAGCGGCGCGGGCGGCCGTTTTTGGATTGGTGGAACAGGGCGCCGAAGTTTTCGTGATCAATCGCACCCACGAGAAGGCCGTGGCCCTGGCCCGGTCAGCCAAGGCCAAGTCGCTGAAGCACGAGCTGCTCGCCAAGAGCCGCTTCGACGTGCTGATCAATACCACGCCCTGTGGCATGGCCGGCAACAAAGATGCGCTGCCCATTGCGGAAAACGAGCTGAACGCCGGCCTGGTCTTCGACATGGTCTACAACCCGCTCGAGACGCCGCTGCTCAAGCTGGCCAAGACACGCGGGATTCCGGTGGTCAGCGGCCTGGAGATGTTTGTGCAGCAAGGCGCGCGCCAGTTCGAAATCTGGACCGGGAAACCCGCTCCCGAGGCGGAGATGATGCGCGTGGTGGAGCTGGAGCTGCGCCGGCGGGGGTGAGGCACGGGCCGCAGATTCCTGGCATAAATAGGACGATTCGCCACGTCTTTGTTGTGTATAATTACACACATGAAGAGCGCGGAGGTCGTCCGCAGGCTTGAATCGG
>CAZSVJ010000027.1:0-20616 GCA_964610185.1 uncultured Occallatibacter sp.
CACCGGCCTTTTCTTCTTTGGCGCCCTTCTCCTGCTCGCGCAGAATCTCATCGGCGCTGCGGGTCTTGCCGGTGAAGAAAATAAGAGTGTTCTTGTTCAACTCATCGGCGACTTCATAGGAGACATTAGCCTTCCTGACCTTGACCGTTCCGTCCTTGGCAATCTCCAGTACCGTGAGGCCGCCAAAAGCGCCCATATAGGGATCCTGCTTACCGATCGGCCGCTTCAGTATGTGAGCCTCGATTTCAAAGTCCAACTCAGCCAACTGCGCCAAAGGCACATAATCGCGCTTCATGGTGTGAATGGCGTGCAACAAGCCGACTGCATAGCAACTGGACGAGCCAAGGCCAGTGCCGGCGGGAATATCGGACAGGGAGCTGATCTCGATGTTTTTCTCAATTCCGGTCCGGTGCAATATTTCGCGCGCGATATCATGCTGTACTTCATCCACAGTTTCGACTGTCTCGGACTTCGAGTACTTGACGCGGATCAGGTCGTCGGCCACTGAACGATTCAAATCGATGTACATGTACTTATCGAGGCCTGCCGAAAAGATGAAGCCGCCGTACTTTTCGTAATAGGAAGGTAGGTCAGTGCCGCCGCCGCCGAGCGTAATGCGAAAAGGAGTTCTTGTGATGATCATTTCGTTTCAACCTTAACCTTTCCAGCCGCAAATTCCTTGGTCAGATACTCATACTGCGCGCGAACTCCATCGATAAACGCCGTTTTCGGCCTCCACCCCACAGCCGCCGCCGCCGAGATGTCTGCTAGCCCGACGGTTGGCGTATCCTCGGCCTTGCGAGGCAGAACCACGGGGTCGAGACCGGACCCTGCCACTGTCTTGACCGTGGCCCACACCTGATCCATAGACAGGCTTTCACCGCTGCCTAAGCGGTAAAGGTTGCCATGCAGCCGATCATCTGTAATGCATTGCAGGTGGAAATCGTTGATGTCGTCGACATAGATAAAATCGCGCTTATTATTTTGATACCCATCGAATAGCACAGGGGCCTCGCCAGCCAGAACCTTAAGGATGAAGGCGCTAATCACTGGAGGATGAACCCGGCGATAATCCTGGCGCGGACCGTACACGTTAAAGTAACGGACCGCGACAAAGGGTAGACCAAATGCCTGCTGGTAGCCGGCAGCAATGCTTTCGTTGGCCACCTTACTGATGGCATAGAACCCATTGAGCCTCGCCTCGCCTTCCTCAAGCGCGGAAGATGTTGCAAAAACTACCTTGCTTACTCCCGCCCGCCGCGCCGCCTCAAAGACATTTGCAGTTCCCGCGACATTCACCTGCATCGTCTCGACGGGGTCCTGCTGGCACGCGATCAGGTCGTTCTTTGCCGCTAAATGAAATACAACATCCACGCCGCGAAAAAGCTTCTGAATATCCCCGTCGCGAATGTCGGCCGCATGAAAATCCACGCCCGCAGGAATTTGCTCGCGAAGACCATAAACCAAATTGTCGATGCCGACAACATCGTATCCGGAAGCCAGAAGACGGTCTGCCAGATTACTGCCGACGAAGCCTGCTACCCCTGTTACCAGCACCTTTAGGCTCATCGTTGTTCCTCGCATCCTTGAAAGTTCTTGGTCAAACTGCATTTCATGAAGATCGATTCGGAGAGACGAGTCCATTGACACACTCGCATGGCTTTCCCCTTTCAGAGGTTCATCGGACTTGCCACGACGGTTTCCGGGCGGACCAGCATCAGAATAATCGTGTTCACCGGCCTGGCGAATGGCGTTGGCAGCATTCCGGCCAGAATCTTGAATCGATTTTGATCCTCCGGCTCCAAGACGCGCATAAGGTAAAACAGTCCGAATAGAACAACCAACGATGCGCTTCCGCCGAACAGAATGGCCCAGAGGGGGGGCAGTTGGGCAGCGATGAAATGCGCGGTGAGCGCCGCCAACGTGCTGATGAATCCTATCTTCGCGATGTGCAGCCAAGGTAGCTTGACCTTGTAGAGATGAATGCCGATGGCCCACATCATTCCGACGGCCGTCACCTGCGCCGCGCCACTACCGATGCACGCGCCAACCGCGCCGTACGCGGGATTGAGGCGCCAGATGAGGTACCAGGCCACGCCGATATCGACGATGCCGGCAAGTACCGTTGCCGCGATGACGTAACTCTGCCGCTCCGCGCTTTGCAGAAGGCTTTGCACTGGGCCGATGAAGGCCTTGGGCATGCACAGAATGGGCGCCAGCGTGGCAACCATGAGCGCGCCCCTGTATTGATTGCCATAGAGGAGAAGTAAAGCCGGCGCCGCTAGAGCCGCGGCGATGAAATGCAGGGGAATCGACGTGAGCGCCAGGTAGCGGATTGTGGAAGCCGTGATGGCGGAAAGCTTGGACTTGTCGCGCCCGTACTGGGCAAAAATCGTCACGCTGGCCGCCGCCCCGAAGATCGTTGCGCTAAGCAGCAGCTGTTCGGCCATGCTGAATGCCAGTGAATAATACGCAATTTGGCGGATATCCGAACAGAGGTGCTTCAGCAGTATTACCTCCGAGCGGTTCCACACGATCAGCGCCACAGCCATGGTGGCGACGCTCTGCCACGCGAAAATCATCATTCGTCTTGGCAGATTCGCCGGCTGGACATGAGCCTTGTCCCACGCGAGTACACGCCTCATAGTGGGCACGAGCCGCACCAGAAAATCGACGGCTCGCATGGTGAAAAACGCCGCGCCGACACCGATTACACCCCACTTGAACACAAGCGTTGACGCAATTACCGCCAAATAGGCAAATGTCGAAATGACCGACGCCGGCATATTCCTGGACATCTCTTCGGTCGCGACGTTGGCCATTGCTGAGATGGAGTTGACCATTGAAGGCCAGATGCTGAGCACCACCAGGACCGAAGCCAATCTGTATTCCGCAGGGGCATCGCTCAGCACCCAAAGTAGAATTCCGGTCGTTGACATGGTGGCCACGCCGATCTGCAAAAGCATCGTTCGGAAATAGATGTAGCGCGCAGTTCCCCGGTCGCCCATGCCGACAAACTCGGCCATATATTTGTGCGTTGTTGAGGGAATGCCGAGCCCGCCCAGGCTGCCGACCACGTTGGCGATGAACATGACGTAGACGATGTAGGCCATCTTCGACGGACCCAGCATACGAGCGATCGCAATCGATGCAATGAGCGGGAGAATCGAGCCAATTGCGTTTTCGATGCCGTACCAGCCGGTATTCCGCGCGATGGTCTTGGTATTTGACATGTGGAAATTGACTCGGCTCCAAGCGGGGTGCGTACAGTTTTCGTTGCGCACCTTTTCATCGGTGCATTTTTGGCGGGCGGTAGCGGGCATTGCTCGCTACCTGCCACCATCAAGCCCATACGGTTGCCTAACCAAGTCCTTGCAGCGCTGCTTTTGCGTCTTTTGCTGTCGGCGAATCGGGCGCCAGCGATACGGCCTTCTTCAAGTGAACCACCGCGTTGCTCTTATCGGAAAGTTTGCTGTACACCATCCCCAGGTGGTACTGCATTGCAGCATTGTTCGGATTGGTCTTTACCGCGTCCTCAAGCAGATCGCGAGCAAATGAATAGGTTCCCTTGTAGTAGTAAGCCCAAGCCAAGGTGTCAGCTGTGTCAGGTGAGTTAGGCGTGGCCTGGCGGGCTGTTTGCGCCAGCGTCAGAGCTTCATCCACGCTCTCGCCGTTCTGAAGCATCAAGTAGGCGAGATTGTTGGAAGCTAGCGGCTGCTGCGGCTGAATCTGGAGAGACTTTTTATAGTAGGCCTCGGCCTTCGCCCGATTCCCGCGCGATTCCTCGAGCGTTCCCAGCATCGCGACAGCGCCGGCATCGTTGGGATGCGCACTCAACCACTGCTCCCAAGCGCCGATCGCATTCGCCACCTGGCCGCGCTGGACCTGAATCTGGGCGAAGAGCATCACTGCCTCGACGTCCCCGGCATTCAGCTGGATAGCCTTTTGAGCTGAGGCGGCGGCTTGGTCGAAGTTCTTGTTTTCAATCTGCAACTGGGCCAGCAGATCGTAGAACCCGCCATTCTTCGGGCTCTTTTCAATTTGGGCGTTCAATCGAGCCAGTGCCTTGTCCGGCTGCTTCTGATAGAGATCGTAGCTGACCAGAATGCGCATGGCTTGGACGGAATTGGGATCGTATTGCAGAGCCTGCTCCAGCAGCGCGGCTCCGTCGGGAAATCGCTTCTGCGAGAACCGGATTCTGCCGAGCTCCAGATAGGCCTGCGGGCTTTGCGGGGCAACGGTCATCGCTGTCTTCAGATCGGCTTCAGCCTTGTCAGGTGTGTTACGGCTCATTTCCACCGCCGCACGCCACACATAGCCGCCAGGAAAGCGCGGCGCCGCAACGACCGTTCTATCAGCCACGTCAGACAGCAGATTCATGTCACCGCGCTGAGCCGCTATTCGCGCCAGTTCCTCCTCTGCGTCCAACCTGGATGGATTCAGGTCGGCCGCTTGACGAAGGCTCTTTTCGGCCAGATCGCTATCGCCCTTGGCCAGCGCAGCTCTGCCTAGCCAGTATTGCAGGAAAGCGTCCTTCGGAAAATTCTTGGTTGCGTCCATCAGGGCGCTTACGGCGTCGCTCGGCTTACCATCGTTCAGCAGCACGATTCCGTTTAATCCCGCAACCTCCGGATCCTTGGCGCTCTTCTTCATCAATTCGGCAACCACCTTCTGCGCGGTCGCGAAGTCCTTCACATCGAGCAGGACGCGGATGTATCCCTTCTGCACTGAGATATTCTTCGGATACTTTGCGGCAAGGCTTGCGAACTCCGCCTTGGCCTTGTCCAGCTGTCCGGAACTTGCGTAGTAGTCAGCCAGAATGCGCACTCCCTGCGGATCGTCGGCAAGATCCTTCGAGGCCTGGCGAAGCACTGTCTCAGCCCTCGGCTGATCGCCCTCTTTCAGAATGATGCGAGCAAGACTTTCACGGGCGGAAAGATTCTTAGGATCCGTAGCCACCGCATCCCATGTGGTCTTCTCAGCCTCTTGCCAGCGGCTGCCCTTTGCATAAAACGATGCAAGCAGCAGCTTGGCGTTCACCGATTTTGGATCGAGCGCAACAGCCTTTTTCAGCTCATCTTCCACTGAAGACGCCTTGCTTGGATCGCTAGATTGCAGAACCGCCAAATCCTCGTGGAACGACGCCCGGTTCGGATCGAGCTCCATAGCGCGGTGAAGCTCTTTCAGAGCTTGATCCCTCTGCCCTCGCCTCGCCGCGATGGCGCCGAGCATGGCGTGAACGTCGGGGTCATTCGGTTGCCCAGCCAACACGGCATTGGCCTGCGCCTGCGCGTCGTCGATCTTGCCGCCGGCAAGCAACAGATTGCCGAGATCGATTCGCGCCTTGTAATTCGCCGGCTGCAGGGACACTGTGCGGGTAAGTTCTCCGTACGCCGGTCCCCATTGCCCCAAATGCTCATACACTTTCGCCAGCTCATAATGAGCATCGGGATAGTTCTTGTCGATCTTCACGGCGTTCGCGAACTGGATAGCGGCCTCGCGATATTTTCCATCGGCGCTGTACCGCTTTCCGCTCTCAAGATATTTTTGCTTTCGCACGTTTGGATCGCCGTGACAGCCAGCAAGCAAGCCGACCGCGACAAAAAGCATGACTACCCAAGGTGATCCTAGCCGATTCATCATTCTCCAGCTCCCATCGAAACTCAATTGAACAATCTTGAACGGGTTCTTCACTGTCTTCCATCCTTACTGGCCACGTATTGCCCGGTTGCGGCCTGAAGTCCTTTTGCAGATCGACCTTCTCTCTGCGGGTCAGCACATCTTCCTAGTCCGGAATGAAACGCGGGAGCATCGGCGCAAGCTGTGCGGTAAACGCTTCGGCACGTGCCTTTGCCGCCGATGTATCGTCTCCGGGACCGATCGGCGTAATCACACGAACCAACGCACCATCGGTACGATTCTTTCGCATTGCCTCGGCCACCAGATAGATCCTGGCCAGATATTCACTGGCTATGCTGCGCCCCTGCTCCTGAAACCAATAAATGACAAATTCCCTGCTGTCCGCGTTGGAGATAACGTATTCGCCAACCTGGTGTGGCTTGCCATTTTTATCGATCAGATCGACATAGCGGGACGACTCAAAGAACCAACCAGAGCCGGGCAAGCAGTGTTTCGGGGAATGAATGGTGGCGCCGGTCCTCTGCGTGGGGTAATAGGCGAGTAGCAGCCCGATTGGCGGCAATTGTCCCTCGTGGGTGTAAACGCGGGACAGGATGTCTCCAACCCCAAGAATATCGAGCGTCTCCTGGTCGATCGGGACATCTCTCCCGGTGTATCCCATGATCGTGTTGGGAAACTGTGACATGGGGTCACTGGCGGGAGTCAGATCGCGATTGCCTCGAATCTGCAACAAAAGCGCTGTCGCAGCCAGCAAAAGGGCAACGGTCCAGAAGCGAGTGGTATTCATGGCTGGCTCCTCTTGGCCCGAAACAGGTTCATCACTGTGTGGACAATATAAAGGCATCCCAAGGACACCAGGAACATGACCCAGCCGGAAAACTCGTGAAAGAAACCGACTGCCTTGTCCGGATCCCAATATTGGACGCACAACCCCGTGCCGAGAATGCGCACGGCGTTGGCCGCAATCGCAATCGGGATGCTAGCCAGGGCGAGTAAAACTCGCCGCAAGTTGGATTTTTCCAAGAAGTAGCCATAGAAGACCGATAGCGTGAAAAGGCTCATCAGGGAGCGGATGCCGCTACAGGCTTCCGCCACCTCCAGGCTCATTGCGGGAAGTTTGATGACGTTTCCCTCGCGGAGAACAGGAACTCCGAACAGAGGCAGCAGAGCGCTGGCAAGCCGCGAAGCCAAACTTTGCAACGGAAGGGTTATATCATTGAAAACAATATAAGGAATGGGTATCGCTAGGAGCAGGACCAGCAACGGAAAACGAAGCTCCTTGAGCAACTGCCAGCTGCCAAAGCCAAGCACCAAGCCTGCCAGCACGATCAACAGCGAAACCCTGGTAAGGAACAGCTCAGCTCCGTAAACCCCGAGGAGCAGAACCAGCAAGCCAAGAGCAACGATTACAATTCCGCCCCAGTTAGGAGCGATTTTGGTATCGAGAAGGGCTTTCCTCTTCACCCAAACCAGGTACGCTGCGAAAATGGGCACCAGGAAGCCGTGAGAAAAATCAGGTATCTCATACCAGTCGATCACCAGCTTGGCCACCACGTGGTGGTAAACCGCTACCATCAGAACGCAGATGAGCGCCGAACCCCATGCAATATGAGCGTTTTCCAAGGACCATCGGCTCTTGGGAACTACTGGAATCTGTAAGTCTTGGGCCATATTCTCCGTAAGTGGAACCTGCGGGTATCTGAATCCGCCACAGTCTGCTTAGCAATTGGGATGCCGAAAATGGAATAGCTCGATCCAAGGGTATTTCCCTTGAATGGCCATGTATAGGTCTTGCTGCTTCCGGGCGAGTGGAAAACCGTTTCCACTTCTCAGGGAAATCAATGTCCCATTTCTTCCCACCAACTGGGAAAAATCTTTCCTTCTCATAGGCAACCTCCTCTCCCGAAACCTCACCAAAAGGTGCAATTATAGCGTGGAAAGCCTATTCCACTTCCAGTTCGCCGAGTTTGGAACCCGCATTGCTATAGAAAGGGCGAGAACCAAGGACCCTTCATGGCAAGCAGTGCAACCATCCAAAGCGTGAAGCGCCAGACGAGGCCGTTTGCCCCGACGAAGCCTTTTGCCCCCAATGAAGCGCAGATTCAACGCGCGATCAGCCGCATTGCCGAGAGCGACTGCCCGGTGCTGATCGTGGGTGAGCACGGGGTTGGAAAGCGCTCTGTTGCTGCGCAAATCCACGCGCAGTCGCATCGGTCTCGCGGCATCTATGCGGAGATTCTCAGCGCCGATACCGACGCGCAGGGTATCCTCTCGGCATTTACCTCCAAAGGGACGGTCTATCTGGCGGAAATCGGCGATCTGAGCCTTGACCTCCAGGAGCTGATCGTCAACACCTATTTTCACTCAGATGAGACGCAAGGTAGCCGCCTCCTTTGTGGTACAAGCCGCGAACTTTTGGAGGAAGTAAAAGCCTGGCGAATGAGAGAAGATTTCTATTACCTAGTATCGGCCGTTACGCTCCGGATTCCACCACTTCGCTGTAGGAAGTCCGAAATCCTCTCCATCGCCGACGACCTATTGACGCAGTACTCGAAGCAGTTCGATCGCCCCAAGCCGATTCTACGAGAGGAGATCATTGGATACCTGATGGCGCACACATGGCCCGAGAACCTGTCTGAGCTTCAGACCGCGATCAAGACGTTTGTCGCCATCGGAGACCAGTCGATCTCCCTCGCCGCACTCAAGGCAGCTGCCCCAAAGGTGAAGTCCAATGGGCATCGCAAGACACTATCGCTCAAGGAAGCGACACGGACCGCGTCGATCCACATCGAGAAGCAGTTGATCTCAGAGGTTCTGGTTGCAACCGGTGGCAACCGCAAGCGCACCGCGAGCGAATTGGGAATCAGCTACAAAGCCTTGCTCTACAAGCTCAAGCAGATTGGCACACAAGGCCAACCTGCGTTCAACAGGAACGGAGTCGCACTGTGAAATCAGGGAAAATCTTCATTGTTTCATTCTTTGTGGCAACGCTTTTCTGCAATGCGCAGGACAAAGGGCCCGCCGGCAAGTCTGCCCAGATGGCCGCACCTACAGCGGCATCGGCCATGCCGGTTGCGCCGGATACCTACGTGATCGGCGCATCGGACCTGGTTACGGTCACGGTATGGAAGGAAGAGAAACTCTCAGGCAGTCTCCTCGTTCGGCCGGACGGCATGATCTCGATGCCGCTTCTCGGCGATGTTCAGGCCTCCGGCCTTACTCCTCTGCAATTGGCCGATCAAATTGCGAGAAAGCTCAAGAAGTTCATCCAGGATCCGAACGTCTCGGTCGTGCTAAACCAGATCAACAGTAAGAAGATCTATCTGCTGGGCGAGGTGGGTAAAAAGGGCCCGCTGGAGATGACGCCCGGCATGACCTTGTTGGAGGCCATCGCCAGTGCCGGGGGACTTACGGACGACGCCAACACAAAGAAGATCTATATTTTGCGCGACGACGCCGGAAAGCACGAGAAGATCCCCGTGCACTACAAAGAAGCGCTCAAGGGCAACAGCCAGTTTAATCTCGTTCTTCAGTCCGGCGACACGATTGTTGTCCCATAAGGCGGCTAACATGAAGAAGATTCTCCAATTCGCCGCATTTGCCCTGACAGCATGTTCCTTCGCGCGTGCGCAGGTGGTGCCGGAAGCAACTGGGCCGGCCAAGCTGCCGTTAAGCGGCAACCTGAACTATACCCTGCGGTACTCGCAGACCGCGGAATTCGGAGGCAGCCTGGGTGACTGGCAGACAGGAAGTATTTCCGGTTCGGTAAACTATTCAAATGGGACAAGCAGGCGCCCATTTAGCCTGAACTACGGCGGCGGTTACACCAAGACATACACGGGACCAGATTACGAAACCGGAGTCTTTCAGCATCTGTTGATCTCGCAAGGCTTGGTTGGCCACAAGTGGAACGCGACGGTCTCCGACAACATCAGCTTTACGCCGCAATCTCCGACCATCGGCTTCTCGGGAGTCCCCGGCACCGGGGATCCGATCGGCGGGTCGGGCTCGAACCCTCCGTCCAGCCAGTCGGTATTGACGCTGGATACTCGGACCATCGAAAACACGGCGGCGGCACAGATCGGCTATCGCATCGACCACGCTACCACACTTAACGCCGGCGGCAATTCCAGTCTGCTTCACTACCCTGACGGGAACGGCTTGGATACAGACGGGCTGGCGGCGAATGCCGGACTCACACGGCGTCTCAACGCGCGGAATTCGCTAATCGGTCAGTTCATGTATTCCCGCTACAACTACGGCAATCAAGCTCTTAATACCGGCCAGGGTTCCACGAGTGTTCCTTACCCCTCATTCGATCTCAAGACGGCCACATTCGGCTTCCAGCGCGCGTGGAGTCGCAAGCTTCAATCGACCGTGTCCGTGGGACCGCAGTGGATCGGCAGTTCAAATGAAACGATCGAACCGGCCTCTACCACGGTTGCCGTGAACGCGGCGGTCAACTACTCGTTCAGGTCTGAATCGGCCGGCGTGGGTTACTCGCGGGGAGCCAGCAGCGGTGGAGGAATTTTTGCCGGTGGAACGGTCGATTCAGTCAACGCGCGGTTTTCGCGATTATTCCGAAGGGACCTGACGATCGGGCTCACTGCCGCCTACGTTCGCAGCGGCGCGCTGGAGCTTGGCGGCGGGTCGATCGACGCGCGGTATGGCGGAGCCCAGGCAACGAGGCAGCTGGGACGCTATTTCAGCATATTCGGGAATTACACTGCGGAAGACCAGACCTCGAATCAAGCGGCAGGTCAAGCAATTCAGTCGAATGTTCTCAACGAGTTTTATCAGGTGATTGGTTTCGGCATCGCGTTTTCGCCGCGCGAGACGCATCTAAGGCAATAAACCATGAAGGAGTCGTATGCTCGGGCATCGTGACATGACAATTCAGGACTACGCGGGGATATTGAAGCGGCGATTCTGGCTGCTTCTAACTCTTCCAATCCTTTTCTTGGCCGCTGGCGTCGGCATCAGCTATGTGGTGACTCCGCAATACATGTCGCAGACGCTGGTAATCATCGAGCAGCAGAAGGTTCCGGAGGACTATGTGAAATCCGTCGTCAACGAGGATCTCGATGCGCGCCTGGCGTCGATGAAGGAGCAGATATTGAGCCGTTCGCGCCTTCAGCCGATCATTGAGCGCTACAACCTGTTCCCCAGCAATAAGTTTACGATGGACGACCGCGTGGAAATGACGCAGAAGGCTATCGGGGTCAAGCCGATTCCCTCCGCAACAGGCGGGATGCCGGGCTTCTTCATTACGTTCAACGCGCAGGACCCCCGCACAGCCCAACAGGTATGCAGCGAAATCACCTCGCTGTTCACGGCCGAGAATCTGAGAGTGCGCGAGCAGTCTGCCGAAGGCACAACCGACTTCCTGAAGGAGCGACTCGCCGACTCAAAGGCCAAACTCGACGAACAGGACGCCAAGCTCGCCGCCTTTCAGCAAAAGTACATCGGCCGCCTTCCCGAACAGGAAGGGTCGAATGCGAATACGCTCCAGGCGCTGACAACCCAACTCGATGCGGCAAACCAATCGGTGAACCATGCGCAGCAGAATGTGACTTTCCTTGAAGCCATTGTCGCGCAGCAATCGCACGAACAGCAACGCCCTGAAGGAGCGGCGGGCGGTCTTTCAATCGATGAACGCCGGGAACAACTCAAGGCTCTGATCAAGCAGAAGCAGGAGTTGGAGACTCTTTACACCCCGGATTATCCCGACGTGGTCGCGATCTCGCGGAAGATTGCCGATTTGCAGGCGGAGATCGCACATTCCCCCGTGCAGCCAGCCTCAGGGGCGCCGGCTGCGGCCACCGCCTCTGTCCCTGAATCGCCGCAGTTGCAGCAGCTCAGGGCTCAGCTTCACGCCGCGCAACAATCCATGGCCGCGGCAAAACAGGAACAGGCCTTGATCGAGGGGAGAGTTCGCACCTACGAGGAGAAGATCGAATCAAGCCCGATCATCGAAGAAGAGTACAAGCAGATCACTCGCGACCATGAGACGGCTCTACAGTTCTACAACTCCTTGCTGACCAAAATGAACGAGTCGTCGATGGCAACCGCGCTTGAACGCCGGCAGGAGGGCGAGCAGTTTCGCTTGATGGATGCCGCCAACCTTCCCGAGGCGCCGACATCCCCAAATCGCCTCGTCTTTGCGGGTGGCGGGTTCGGCATGGGCTTCGTGTTGGCTTCGCTCATTGCCGGGCTGCTCGAGTATCGAGATACTTCAGTGCGCAATGAGAGGGATATTTTCGCCTTCACCAAACTGCCAACATTGGCGATTATCTCTTACGTCGACAACCTTCCCCAGCGTGCTCCGGAACACACGGGCTGGAAGCTACTTTCACGAACGAATAAGTCCATGGAAAGCGTGAGCGGATAGCCATGTACAGATCCTTCTTCGGCCTTCGGGTCCTTCCATTCGGAGCTAGCCCAGATCCCCGGTTTCTGTATATGATGCCGCGGATTCGAGAGGCGCTTGCCTGTCTGCAATACGGCATTGCCGCACGCAAAGGTTTTGTCGTTATGACGGGAGAAGTCGGCACCGGAAAAACGACTCTGCTCAAGACAGTCCTCAGCTCGTTTACCAAGGATCGAGTTTCAACGGCCTTCGTCTTTAACCCGCGTCTCGATGTGCTCGACTTTCTTGAATTCGTCCTTACAGACTTCGGCATTCCGCCCAAAGCCCGGACCAAGTCAGGCATGCTACTGCAGCTCAATCGCTGGCTTATCGACCGGTTCCGAAACGAAGATTTGTGCGCCATTGTGGTCGACGAAGCGCAGAATCTTTCCTGGGAACTTCTCGAAGAGATTCGTTTGCTTACAAATCTCGAGACCTCATCGGAGAAGCTCGTGCAGATTGTTCTTTCCGGCCAGCCTGAGCTCGAGGAGAAGCTTCGCGACCCCTCCGTTCGCCAGCTTCGTCAGCGCGTCTCAATGTGGTGCAGAACCTATCCGTTGTCCAGCGACGAGACGCAGGCTTACATCGCCGAAAGATTGCGCATCGCCGGCGCTCGCCAGCCTGTGCTGGCGCCCGAGGCGATACAGATTGTCCATCGCTACTCGAAGGGAATTCCTCGCCTCATCAATCTGATTTGCGAGCATGCCATGATCAGCGCATACGTGGAACAGATCAAGCCCATCCCAGCGCGCATCGTTGAGTCTGTGTGCACAGAACTCGATCTGGGCGACCAGCCCTTCGTAATTTCGCCCATGGGCCTGTCGGGTTTAAGGGAAGGGTCCTTGCCGACAACCATGTTCAACACCATCAACCCCGTCGCGGATTCCACCGATTCCATGAAGGACAGTGAGCTATGAGCCACATATACGAAGCGCTTCAAAGAGCAGATCTTGAGCGGAAGGTCGCTCAAGAGCCGGAAGTCAAACATGTTGCCGAGCCGGTGGCGGTTCCCCGGATCGAGCAATCTCCAGCGGCCAAGTCCGATGTCGTTATCGACAAAATCGCGCAGCGTTCGTGGAAGCCATCCATTCTTTCCTTTCCAACGCTCGCGGAACGCGGCGCAGGCGTCGAGCAGTTTCGCAGCCTTCGCTCGCGCGTGTACCAGGCTCGCTATGAGGCTCCGCTGAAGACGATCCTTGTTTCAAGCGGAATGCCATCCGAAGGCAAGAGCTTTGTCACGGCGAATCTGGCCATGAGCCTGGCGCGCAACAATGTCAATAACATTCTGCTCATTGACGCCGATCTGCGCCGTCCCACGCTCCACAGCATGCTCGGTGCTCCCGACACGCCAGGGCTTTCGGAGTATTTGGCGGGAGATGCGGAATTGAGCGACATCCTACAGCGCAACCGCGGTCCCAGGACCGTTGACGCCGCAGACCCGAAAACCTTCTCCAACCTTACATTTATCCCCGCGGGCAAGTGCGGCGACAACTCTTCTGAACTCATGGCCAATCACCGCATCGATGAACTGATCTCCAACCTTTCACCCCATTTCGACTGGATACTGATCGACTCCCCGCCGGTCCTGGCGGTAACGGATGCGGTCGACATTGCGGGCACCGCCGATGCCGTTCTGCTGGTGGCGCGCGGCGGCGGTACTCCTTTCGATGTTGCGCAGCGCGCACAAGCCGCCTTCCGCAACTCGCGTATTCTCGGCTTTGTGCTCAATGCCGTCAAGGACGCTCCACGCCGCGGATCTTATTCTTACTACTACGGCGCTCCGGAAACCGGCAGCGGAGCTAAGCGGCGAAAGGATAAACGGAGCCAGGCATGATCAGGCTTTTCAATGTTTACTATTCAACCCGGACCCTCATGCTGCTTCTTTGCGAAGCGATCATCGTGAGCGGCTCATTTCTGCTGGCCACCGTCTACCTCGTTGGGCCGGATACATATATCGCGCTGATATACGAGAACGGGCTCGTGAAGATCGGCGTCATCACCGTACTCGCTTTGCTGCTCTCTTATTACTTCGATCTGTATGAACCGCAGCGTATATCGGAACATTGGGAGATCTACTTTCGATTGTTGTTGGTTCTTAGCGTTCTTTCGTTTGTTCTCGCGGGATTCGTCTATTTTTTTCCCGAGCTGGACATTGGACCTAATGCCAATGTTTTTGCTGTCGGCGTCTCGATCCTTGTTGTTGCCCTCGTCATTTGGCGAAGGGCGTATGAGTGGATCATCGGCCGCGCTGTCTTCCGCGAATGCGTCTACGTGCTGGGTTCCGGCGAGCGGGCGCGCACCTTAATCGAAATGCTGCGCACTCGGCGCGATACGGGCATGGAGGTTGTAAACCTGGACTGCGAAGCAGGGTCGCAGGGGAGTCTCGAAAGTTTTGCGGCCGATCTTCGCTCTTTCCGCAGGCCGAATAACGGGATTGACCGCGTCGTCGTTGCGATGGAAGACCGTCGCGGTTCGATGCCGGTTCGCGAACTTCTCGATCTCAGGCTCCGGGGAGTCGTAATTGAAGATGCAAGCGCCCTCATGGAGCGTCTCTCCGGCAAGCTGCCGCTCGATGGACTCAACCCCAGCAGCCTTATCTTCACTGACGGCTTCAAGGTGAAGGCATCGCAGCAGATTGTCCGGCGCTTGGTCTCAATCACAGTCTCATTGATTGCTCTCATGATCTGCCTGCCGTTCATTCCGTTCATCATCCTAGCTGTGCGCCTCTCTTCGCCGGGTCCCATCTTCTTCCGCCAAACGCGCGTAGGACTGCGCGGACGCCTCTTTAGCGTCTTCAAATTCCGGACCATGCGCCAGGATGCAGAGGCAAAGGGGGCCGTGTGGGCAACCAAGAATGACCCGCGCGTTACCACACTTGGCAGGTTCATGCGCAAGACTCGAATTGACGAGATTCCACAGCTTTGGAACGTCCTCAGTGGAGAGATGGGCTTTGTCGGTCCCCGCCCCGAGCGCCCGGAGTTTGTGCAGTGGCTTACCACCGCGATTCCTTTCTACGATCTCCGGCACTTGATTCGTCCAGGAATCACAGGCTGGGCGCAGGTGCGCTATCAATACGGCGCAAGCCTGGAGGAGACCAAGCAAAAGCTCGAATACGACCTCTACTACGTCAAGCATCTGTCGCTTGGTCTCGACCTGCTCATCATGTTTGAGACCATCAAAACGATCGTGTTACGGAGAGGCGCCCAATGAAAGCCGTCTTCTGGTTGCCGCCGATCGCTGCTCCGGCCAATGCATGGCTCGTGCTCATAGCGGCCGCCATTGTCGCGCTCTGCAGGCTTCTCTCAGCGCACAGGCCGCTCTGGAAGACCTGGACTTCTCATGAGCCAAAAACGTCGGCCGCAATACCTGCAACAACTAACACTGCGTAGCGGGAACCCTTTGCGCCTGCCCGGAGAATGGCGGGGCGTGGGATTCTCTTGTATGATTCACAACGATGAAAGGAGCACTTGATCGTCATGAAGATGATGAAAGCGTCGGTCATTTTTGCGCTTGGGATCTTGCTGGGAATAGGCATTGCCTGGATTGGCTACCGTCTCCACAGGCATATCGACTTAGCCTCGAAGGCCCAACACCTCAGGGAGCACGCTGTCGTGGCATTCGACAGGGTGTTCGGCGCCAGCGTGCGGGCCGCAAAGCAGGAGCACATAGCCCCGCCCGCGCCGTACTTTCCCCCGGGTGCTGTCTGGACGCAGGACATTAGTCACGCGCCCGTCGATCCCCAATCCTCCACCATCATTGGCTGGCTCGCCGATGCGGGCGGATGGGGGTACAACAGGATGCAAATCGACTTCGGCATGCGCGTGATGCAGGCGAACGCCAACACCCCTTTTGTCCCTGTCAAAGGTTTAGTCTCAGCTCCGGACAGCGATCACCCAGCCACCTTTCCCCTCCCCGCCGGAGGCGGCATTGAAAACGGATCAGGCTATCATTGCGACACCGGACAGGGGGACTGCCATCTACTGGTAGCCGATCGCGGCCACGGCAAGCTCTATGAAGCTTACCTGGCCAACTACGCGGACGATGCCCTCAACGCGAACTTCGTTGCGATATGGGATCTGAACCGCGTCTATCCGCCGTCAGGGCGCGGGGATCAGTGCAGCAGCGCCGACGCGGCAGGTTTCCCCATTGCTCCGTTGCTGTTCAATGCGGACGAAATCGCCGCCGGCAGCATCAACCACGCCATTCGCTTCATTCTTCCCAATCAACGCATTCGCGCCCACTTCTTTGTGCATCCAGCCACGCACGCCGGCGGGCCGAACGGGCCCGCTTCTGCTCCGCCGTATGGCGCCCGCTTTCGACTGAAGGCCTCCTACGACGTGTCGAAAATGATGCCGGAAGCGCAAGTCGTCGCGAGAGCCATGCAGAAGTACGGCATGTTCCTGGCTGACGGCGGCAACATCGCCCTCACCGCGCAGAACGACGCCGATACAAAAACAAAGTACGCCGACATCGATTTCGATTCCCACTCTTTGGGAGCACTCAAAGTGACGGATTTTGAAGTTGTCGATATGGGAACGCCAATCCACTTGACCTTCAACTGCGTGCGGAATCCCTGAGGCGCGGAGGTGCGTCGACTCCCTCTCGGGGTGAGCAGTTAAAGGATAAGGACTCTATTTCAAAGTGAATTCATCACCAACGACCATCGCGATTGTAACCGGAGTTTATCCCCCGCAGATTGGCGGCTCCGGGGCAGTGATGCACAGTCTGGCCGTGAATTCGCCGGATCGGATTTCAGTTGTAACCAGCGAATTCGACAGTGATGGCAACCGTATTTGCGATAAAGTCGAGGAGCACACCACATCGGATAGCGTCTTCCGGATACCTCGGCTTTCGCTCAATCTCAATTGGCTTCCGAGAGGGAAATTTCGGGCCGTGTGCCAGGCTGCGTACGACCGGCTGGTGGTGCACCCGCAAGCTGCGCGCAACCTCATCCGCGTATTGGAATCTCTGCGCCCGGAAGTGGTCTGCATCGGCACTCTCTTTAGTTGCTATTGGGTAGTGTTCGCCGTGCGAGAGTGGCGTGAAGACGCGAAGGTTATTGTTTACGTCCACGGCGAAGAGATTCCAAAGGGCAAGGGCTATTTCGACAAGATTCGTTTGCGGGCCTTGCAGAATGCTTCGGCGCTCGTGGCCGTCAGTAATTTTACGAAGAACGCGTTGATCGACATAGGCATTCCTCGCGAACGAATCACCGTGATCAGAAACGGCGTGGATACGGCTCGCTTCCAGCCGGGTGAGAAGAGCCGGCGCATCGTTGACCGCTACGGTCTGGCAAATCGGCGCATCCTGCTAACCTTGGCGCGATTGGACGAGCGCAAGGGTCAGGATATGATGATCCGAGCTTTGCCCAAGATTCGCGAGGCCGTGCCTGACGTGGTGTATTTAATTGTGGGCGAAGGTGGCTACGGCGGAACACTGCGCAGCCTTGTCGCGGATTTGCATTTGGAAGATGCCGTAATCTTCACTGGCGCGGTCAGCGACGATGAGGCCGTTGATTTTTACCGGACATGTGATGCCTACATCATGCCCAACAGAACATTAGAGGACGGCGACACCGAAGGATTCGGCCTGGTCTTTCTTGAGGCAGGCGCCTGTGGCAAGCCGGTCATCGGAGGCGCGGCTGGAGGCGTACCCGACGCGATCGTGCATGAGGTCACTGGCCTTCTCGTCGATGGGACATCCACCGAGGCGATTGGCAACGCCTGCATTCGTCTTCTTCAAGACGCCGAATTGAGAAGTGAGTTGGGAGCAAATGGGCCGGCTCATGCGCGCGAAAATGACTGGCGAATAAAAACCCAGGAATTCCTCGCATTCTGCGATACGGTCGCGCGCTGTTGATTCACGGCTTGAATGCGCTGGCTCATTAACGAACTGAAATCATGGAGAACGATCATGGGCACCCCCAGCGTACTTGGCGTGGTTCTAAGCTTCAATACACAAAGCGATACGCTCGAGTGCCTGGAATCTCTACAACTCCAGGATTGCCCCAACTTGTCATTGCTGGTAATCGACAATGCCTCTACCGACGGTTCTCAGCAGGCCATCCAAGCCCGCTTTCCCGATATTGAATTGCTGGCCCTCGATACCAATTTAGGGTGGGCCGGCGGGAACAACGTCGGCATCCGCATCGGCTTGGAACGAAATGTGGACCAGATCTGCCTGCTTAACAACGATCTAGTTTTGCAGGAAACTGCCTTGAGGCTGCTTTCCTCCGCATACGCAAGACTCGGTTCGTGCCTGCTCCACCCCGGTATTTACTATTACTCCGACCCTAACTCACCGCAGCTTGATCCATCCACTACTGGATCTACCACTGGAGGCGTAATTGGAAAGCTGCCCGCGTCCGATGGTGAGGACGTTTGGGAGCTCGACCATGCATACGGAGCCTGCTTGATGGTGGGAACCGAAGTATTCCGCCGCATCGGCTTGCTCGATGAGCGCTTCTTTTTGCAGTTGGAGGAGACAGATTTCTTTCTGCGCGCCCAGCGTCAGGGGCTGAGAGCGCTGTGCGTTCCTTCCGCTCGCGTCTTGCACAAGGAGTCGGTGGCTTTCGGCGGCCGGACGATTCCGATAAAGACCTATTACGGAATTCGCAATAACTTGCTGCTCACCGAAAAGAACACAACCTTCGGATCGAGAAAATTCTTTACCTACTTAAAGAGGCGCCTGTACTGGCACTTGCGTTCACTGCACCGAGAGATCGGCTCCGGCAGTTTTTTGGGCTGGATGCTGTCGGCCGATGCCTTTGCTGTAGCTGTCAGGCGCGGTGTTCTGGACTATGCAATGCGCCGGTTTGGCCGCGTGAACGCCAACTCTGCCCGAGCCATTGAAAAGTCATTGGCGGCAAGTGGCTGACGGATGCCGCGCTATTGCGGGGCAACGGGCTTATCGACAAGCTTCATTGCCGCCCGGATCGCCTTTCCTACCGCGAAGTGCACGCGCGACTTTGAAAGCTGCAATTTGGCGATTCCGGTACGTCCCGCAAAGTTTCGCGAATTGAGCAAGGGATGGAACATCGACCATCCAAAATACTCCATCGCGTTGCGTCCAACTTCCTGGCCAAAGTAGGGGTCGTCTCCGCACCCGCCGGACAACCCGCCCAGCCGAAAGACCGCAAGGATCACATCGATGTACCTGAATTTTGTTCGCGACCAGCAACGCAGATTGTAATCCCAATCTGCCAGGATTCGGTACCGAAGATTGAATTCCCCCACCGATTTCGCAAATGCGCGCCGATAAATCATGCCTTGGTGGGCGATGTTTCTTCTCAAGAGCTTTTTCAGGTTGAATGGGCCGTCGTAGACCATCGCATCCTGAAGCTCGCCATTCGGTTCAATCATCTTGACGTTGGAATAGAGCACATCGGCATCCGCCGCCTCGGGACTCCCCAGCATCTTGCTCAGGCCGTTCGGGTCGTACAGCTCATCGTCGCTTCCCAGGAAATAGATCCACTCGCCTGTTGCCCTGCCCATGGCCTTGTTCATGGCGTCGTAGGCGCCGCTATCGCGTTCCTGCAGCACGCGGATTACGATGTCCTTATTCGAGGCTGCGAATTCGGCCACCAGAGCGAGCGTGTCGTCCGATGACACTCCGTCCTGAAGGACGATTTCGTAATCGGAGAATGTCTGTCTCTTGATGCTCTCCAGGCAACTCCTGATTGTGGAGCTCGAATTGAGGGTGGCCACGATGATGGATAGTTTTGGCATTTCTTCGCTCTTCTCGCCTTGTTGAATTGTTGGCTTCATCCAGTCCCCGCCGCTAAGCGGCCGCGTTGCTTTCGATACACGATATGCAGTTGTGCCGGGCTTCCCGAATCTTGATTCCGAGCATTTTGGAGGCCGCGGCTCTCAGTGCGCGGCACGGTTGGTCGTGCTGAGGCTCCCCAAGCGCATTTCAGAGACCTTACGATTGCACTCAGAGGCTCGCGGTGCGCCACGCTCGCTGCGTCGTCAGATAAAGACTGATATAGGCATTGTCCATAGATTACATCGTAAAGCGCGATTGGAACATTGTCTCTGCGCCCCTTGAGAATTGTCTCCGTTCTGCGAAGCCGTTGAGAGCAGAATCTCGATTCCATCGGCCGACAGTTGCGTGCGGATTCCGCAACTCCGAAGTGTGCTCTCGTGCGCGCTCAGGCATTTCTGGCGCACTTTCCGGTTAGAAGTTGAACGGCGCTCGCTGGCTGCAGGGTTCATTCGAGCGATTCTCCTCGCTTTGTGTAGCCCGTCCCCTGTTTTTTGTACAATCGATTCTATCGGAGTGACGTGGCAGAGGCATTTACCGGCAATGGTTAATCGGGTCCATAGATCGTGGAGAGATTCAATATGCGTAAAGTAGTCAGAAAATTGATGGCTAGCCCATTGGGTCGCGCGGCTTACCGTCCGGTCCAAGCTCTCCTCCACCTCAGCCGTCGGGCGAGGCACCCAGATATACCCGTCGACCACGCGGTTACTCGCGTCTCCTACGGCCAGCGACAGTTCTCAATCGAATACCGTCGATGGAGCGACCAGGTCATCGTCGACGAATGCTTTGGAGAGCTGCAATAT
>CAZSVJ010000028.1:0-19520 GCA_964610185.1 uncultured Occallatibacter sp.
GATTGCAGGACGTGAGGTGTGCGTCTGTTATCTGGTTGAAATACTGCGCCAGGGGCAGCCCAAGATCTCCCGGCATCTGGCATACCTGCGAAGGGCTGGAGTGGTGACAGCAAGAAGAGAAGGAAAGTGGATGCACTACCGTGTTGAGCGCCCTCAAGATGCGGCGACGGCTTCGATACTCGACGCCGTGTTCGAATCATTCAAATCGGATCGCGAGATGCAGTCCGACCTGGGCCGGCTCAGTCGTGCCTGCTGCGAGCCGGAGCGCTTAGTTTCGCTCCAGGGCGTGCCTGTCCCGATCGAATCTGAAACAATCTTGGTGTGATCGACTCCGTTATTGCTTGATCTCGGACTTGCGGCGGTAGGATTCCAACGCATTGGTTGGTAGCAAATCGTTGTACGCACGGTAGCCTTGGATTGACACGGATAGCAGGATTAACTAAATTCTGCACGTGCGCACAAACTGGTCGCGATCTGCGCACTCTTTTGGTAATCTACGCGAGAGGGCTAAGCCTCTGCCGTTCTGCTGCAGAGGCCGGAAAAGTCGACGATCTCTGCCTCGTATAGGCAGAGGTTGCGGTCAAATCAGGTAGAAAACCGCAGGCACGTTAGGGACACAGTAACGACTACCAAGGGTGTATCAGGGCGCTAAGAGTGGCCATCCATTGCCCCTGCCTTCTATGAGTTACGGGGTTAACGACTCACTGTCATGGCAGAGGTCGCGGGTTCGAGCCCCGTCGTCCCCGCCAGATTCCAAAGGACTTAAGTCCTATCTGGCATTTGACAGGATGGAAGATTCGGTAAATAGTGTGTATAGAAATGAATAGGACAACAGAGCAAACGATTCAAGGGACATTTCCGGGCGTGCGTACCGAGTCCGATAGCATGGGCCAGATTCAAGTCCCAGCCAACCATTATTGGGGAGCGCAGACGGAGCGCTCGCTGCATCACTTCGCCATCGGCGAAGACCGCATGCCGCCCGAGTTGATTCGCGCATTCGCACTTCTGAAGAAGGCCGCCGCGCTGGTTAATCACGATCTGGGCAAGCTTCCGAAAGACAAGATGGAGTTGATCGTCAGCGCAGCAGACGAAGTGATTGCCGGCAAGCACGAAGAGGAGTTTCCGTTGCGCGTTTGGCAGACGGGTTCCGGCACGCAGACGAACATGAATGTCAATGAGGTCATCTCGAACCGTGCGATCGAACTTGCGGGCGGCGAGATGGGCAGCAAGAGGCCCATTCATCCGAACGACGACGTAAACAAGTCTCAGTCGTCGAACGACACGTTCCCAACCGCGATGTACATTGCCGCGGCAACCGAGGTGAAGGTGCGGCTGATTCCGGCGGTGCAGCGTCTCCGCGATGCGATTGCGGCGAAGGCTAAGCAGTTTGAAGATGTCGTCAAGATCGGTCGGACTCACCTGCAGGACGCAACGCCGCTCACGCTGGGACAGGAGATCGGCGGCTGGGCGAGCCTGCTTGAGCGCGATATCGTCCGCATGGAATCGACTCTCGATGGACTCTATGAGCTGGCAATCGGCGGCACCGCCGTCGGCACTGGGCTGAACACGCATCCAGAGTTCGCGGTTCGGGTGTCGGCTAAGATCGCGGAGTTGACAGGATTGCCGTTCCGCTCCCATCCCAACAAGTTTGCGGCGCTCTCGGCCCACGATGAGCTGGTTTTTGCAAGCGGCGCGCTGGCGACGCTCTCGGCGTCGCTAATGAAGATCGCCAACGACGTTCGCTGGCTCGGCTCGGGGCCGCGCTGCGGATTGGGCGAACTCACGCTGCCGGAAAACGAACCGGGCAGCTCGATTATGCCGGGCAAAGTGAATCCCACGCAGAGCGAGGCGATGACGATGGTCGCCGTGCAAGTACATGGCAATAACGCGGCGATCGCGTTCGCAGGCAGCCAAGGCAACTTCGAACTCAACGTGTTTAAGCCGGTCATGATCTATAACTTCATGCACTCGGCGCGATTGTTGACCGACACCTGCCACATGTTTCAAGAGTTCTGCGTGGAAGGTATGGAAGCCAATCTCCAGCGCATAAGCGAGTACGTGGACAAGTGCTTGATGCTGGTGACCGCGCTCAATCCGCACATCGGCTACGACAAGGCCGCAAACCTTGCCAAGACAGCGCACCACAAGGGACTCTCGTTGCGCGAAGCGAATCGAGAACTCGAATATCTGACAGAAGAGGAGTTTGACAAACACTTGCGTCCAGAGAGGATGACCTATCCAGAAGCGCAATAGAGGGGCGGCAAACGGGCCATGTTCCTGCGTGTACCCCGTAGAATCCGCCAACAGCCTTGGTTTTATTGTTTCTATATCTATTTTATAATCAACTATATAATGGAACTTATGGCGGAGAGGGAGGGATTCGAACCCCCGATAGCCTTGCGACTATGTCTGATTTCGAGTCAGGTGCATTCAACCGGGCTCTGCCACCTCTCCGCGTCTTAACTCCCTGTCTATTCGATGCCCTTTGAAATACACCTCTACTGGTGATTTCGCCGGAGTCTTAGGGAGCGTGTTCGGGTTGATCAGGCTCGTGAGATGCCTCGGGCCGGATCCTGCCTCTACCAGTTTACCGGTTACGGTGTGCGGGGGGCAATATCTGTTGAGATTCTTGGACGGCGGTTGGCGAACCAGCTCGATCCGAGTCCTGCACTACTGTGGCTCTGACGGCGCGGGCGGTGGAACTGGCCGGTGTTTGGCGCGAAGATAAGCCACCAGTTGGGCCGCTTCCTCGTCGGTAACGGAGTCGCTGAAGGGAGGCATCTTCTGGCCGCCGTCGAGGATTTGATTGGTGATCTGGGCTGGGGTCCATTGCTTGTTCTTGCGCAAGTCAACCAGAGAGGGTGCTTTCTTGGTGCCGATGCCGCCAGCGCCGTGGCAATGGGTGCAACCCTTATCGCGAAACAGGAGGGCGCCGGCTTGTTCAGCGGCCTTGGTTCCCGATTTACCTCCAGCCGCGAGGAGGCGCTGAGCGGGGAACGCGAAGGAAAGCACGATAGCGGGCAAAAAAACAAAGCAGTTCAGACGAGGAATCACAGAAACTATTTTCGCATTTTGAGGGCCGGCTCGCCTCAATCTTTAGGATGGCGAGATTGTGCTGATCAATTAAGACGGCAAAAGAACTCCGGCCGCTCCGTGGGGTGGACTCCATAGCGCGGCCGAAGTTTTTGAGAGTGGGTGCGGCTCGTGTTCTTACCTGCGGTTTTCCGGCGCGAATCCAAAGGTCACCGAGAAACTGATGCTGCGGCCCGAGAGGAAGCCCACGGTATCGCCGCCTGCGGGCGCGGTGGGCGCGGTGGTGGTGAAGGGGTCGGTATAGGGAGTCCCGGGAATCGTTTGGGTGGCTGCTGCTCCCGTCAGGGTCTCACTGACCAGGTTGTTCTCGTTAAGCAGGTTGTTGACGGCGAAGCGGAACTTGGTTTGGTCGAAGATGGAACGGCCGCGGACTGTGTAGTTGATGTAGGCGCTAGACACATCGAAGGGGGCGGTGATGGCCTGATTGTGATACGAGCCGTTATCCACCCGCATCTCCCCTACACGCTTCGTATAGAAGCCGAGGTCCAGACCGTGGTTCTGATAAGTGAGTCCGTATGCTTCCGTATCGGACGGAGTCTGCGCAACCCAGAGGCCCGCCGGCGCCTTCACCCAATATGGAGCGGTAAGCTGGGTGCTGGTGGTGTTGGCATTCGCGTTCCCGGAGTAGGTTGCGTTGCCCGCCGTGGCATTGACGTAGAGGCTCAGACCATGGGCGAGGACAAAGTTGCTCTCGAACTCAAGGCCTTTGCTGATCGTGCCAGGCTGAAGATAGAAGACCTGTTCGCTCGTAGTCGGGTCCGTCACACTCGAGTAGCTGTTGTCGAATTGGATATAGAATGCGTCTGCATCCAGCGTGATCTTGTTGCCCTTGTAGACGCTCCCCGCCTGATAGGTGGTCGAGTACTGCTGCTTGGGCGGCGTCAACAGGCCCGGAGTCGGGTTGCTCGCCGACACGGTATGGTTGTAGTCGTAGACGTTGCTGGGCGGCACGATGCTTCCGGTTGCATATTGCCCGTAGATCGACCAGTTGGAAAGGATGCGATAATTCGCGTCGACGGACGGTAGCCAGGTGTTGAAGCTGCCGGTGTCTTCGACGGTGGCGGAGCAGGGCGCGACAGCAACAGGAACGGAGATTCCCTTGACGGTAACGTCGTTGGAATAGCAGCTGAGCGGACCTACGGTCTTGCCGTTGTCTGCCTTGTGGATAATGTCGAAGCTGTAGTAGGAGAACTTGGTGCCAGCGGTGATGTTCAACTTCGGGGTGGCATGAAACTCAAACTCGGCATACGGCTGGAAGGAGTTTGTGTAGAAGGTCTCGTCAAAGTTGGGCAGCGGCTGATTGGCCCAGCCGTTGAGTGGATCGGAGGGGTACTGATGACGGCTGGTGCGTGCCCACTCATACCACAGGCCGGTGCGGAAGACGCCGATCTGGCTGGTCTTGGTGAGGACGGAGGTCTCGCCGTACTTGCGATAGCTGTTGTACTTGTCCACGCCGCAAGGCTCGGCTGCGACGCCTTTCTTGCTAACCGCTTGCAAACTGCACGGAGAGACGGCTACGCCGTTGTAGGCGAGGTTCGCGGTTAGGGGAACCAAAGTCCCGCTGGCATTAATAACGACGGGCGTCGAGTTATATGAATCGACGTAGGAGCCAGGAACGGCGGCCAGGGTGTCGCCCTCGGTAATCGGCGTGTTGTTGGCATAGGGCTCGCCGTTGTCGTAGTTGTAGGTGTAGGGCTTTGCTTCGAGGTACCAGCCCCTGCCGAACTCGCTTTTCAGGCCGACGTACTCGAAGTCGGTCCAAACCTGGTAGTGGCTGTATTGATAGTCAAGCCAGTTGACCGGATCGGAGTTGTTGGTGAGGTAGAAGTTGACGCCCTGGCCGACAAAGAAGTTGTTCGGGCCGCCGGCAATAAGATCTTTCGGGTCGACGCAGGAATAGGCGCCTTTGGCCGAGATGCCTAGAGTCTGGCAGCGATAAGGTCCGCCGAAGCCAGGGGTGTTGGCGTTGACGCGAATTGCGCCGCTGAAGCCGGTCAGCACGGTTTTGGGCGAGAACTGGTACTGGTAGAGCACTGATCCCGCGTTGCGCATCTGATAGTTAAAGGTCTGGTAGCCGTCGGAGCTCAAGCGATGCCAGTCGACAAACATATTCGACTTCTTTGGGCTGCCAAAGAGGCCGAAGCTCCCGGAGTTGTATGCAACATCGTAGAGTTGGGTGTTCCAACTTCCATAGGAAACGTTTGCCCGAAAATCCTGTTCATTGGTGAGCGGCTTGGACAACAGGTGGATAGAGCCGCCGAAGGGGGTGGGGCCGATTGTAGAAGCCGAACCGGGGCTGCGATCGAAGTCCACTCCCCCGACCCACTGCGCGGGGAAAAAGGCCCACGAGTGGTGCGTTGGCGAATTGGTGTCGTAGAAGGGGATACCGTCGAAGTCGATGTCGTAGTCGCCATCGGGAAAACCGCGGAAGTAGGTCTTGCTCTGACCCAATCCGATGCCGTCGCTGCTGACGGTAAAGGTGCCCGGGACGATCTGGACGATCTCGCCGTAGTCGGCAACCGGCGAGGTGAAGTTCTCAATATAATTGTTGGTAATGAGCGAGTGCGCGGAACGCTCTTCAATGAATCCGCCGCTCGGGGCCGTCTGTGCCGCAACGGAATCAATGCCAGCGTTGACCGTGATCTGCTCCGCGACCGAGTTGACGCTCAACATAAGTCCGACACGCTGTGTTTGCCCTTCGGCAACAACGACTCCATTTTTAAAGTTCCTGGCGAATTGGCTGCCGGTTGCTTCCACCGTATAACTTCCGGCGGGCAGTCCGTCCATCGAATAGGCTCCGTTTGCGTCGGTTTTGGTAGTCTTGGTGGCGCCGGTCGCTTCATTCTTCACGGTAACGACAGCATTCACGATGCCCAAGTTTTCCGCGTCGACGATCGTTCCATTGATGGTTGCGGTTGTTGTCTGCGCATGCAGCGCGACGCCGAATAAAAGTACGAGGATGAACAAGGCCAATGTGAGCGGGCATTTCCGCGCGCTCGTGATCGAGTGTGTCATGAGGAGCCTCCGAAAGTAGAAACTACAGATTTTTGGGGTGGGGCCTGGAGAAGTGAGTGATGCGGCATGTTCCGCATCCAGTGAGAACGTAACAAGAGAAAGTGAAAGCAGGATTAAAGAAATGTTTCAATGGAGTAACATGCAATACAAAACTGGAGAAATAGAACCACGGAAGCTTCGGCTGTGGAAGAAGCCGCTAAATTATGACTGAGAAAGCAAGCCTTTATGCGAGCGAGTTGCGGCGGGAGTTGGGAATTCGCAACCGGCGATGGGCGTGCTGGCGAGCGCATGTTGAGAGCTACGGCAATCCGCCGGTGATTGTGTTTCTTCCCGAGAAAATGCGACACGGGAATTTTTTCGATGCTTCCTACGCGGCCATTTTGTCTCGCCCGGATTGGATGCGGCGCTTCGACAAGATTCATGCTCAGGGCAGGGCATTGCCGAAGGCGGAGTCGGGGAGGCGATGGCGTGAGCTCGACTCATCAACGAGTTCGGATGCGCTGCTGATGAATGTGTTTTGCGCGCCTGGGGTGGCGGACGCATCTGCGCTTCGAAACGCACTGGGAGTTGAAGAGGATGCGGTGCCGGAGTTTGGCTGGAAGGCGCGGGTGCCGCTGAAGAGCGGGCGATTCGATCGCACCGAAGTCGATATGCGATGGGGTGGGCTGCTGGTGGAGGCCAAGCTCACAGAAGGAGATTTTCAAACATGCAAGGCCGCTGTGGCTGAGGGGTATCGCGACTTTGACGAGGTGTTTGATCGCGAGATATTGCCGCGTGTTGCGCTGCGGTCGGCGAGGCGACGGTCGGCGGTCGAGTTTGCGGAGGAGTTCACGCAGGAGTTTGAAGAGGTGGCCGATGAGGACGCGGCGCGCAAGTTTCAGGCGGAGATTGTGGCGCGGGCGCGGGAAGCGGAACCGGCGGAGGCTGGCTATGCAGGGTATCAACTGATTCGAAATGTGCTGGCGGCATATGCGGAAGGTTGCAGCTTCCGCGTGGTGCATGATGTGCGCAGGCCGGATTTACGGGAGGCCTGGTTTCAGGTGATGGCGGCGGTGAAAAGTGCGGAGATGCGCGTGCGGCTGAAGGTGCTGACCTGGCAGGAGCTTGCCGCGCTGTTGCCGGAGGAGTTACAGGAGTTTCTGGATTTGAAATATGGAATTGTACGGCCCGGGAGCGTAGCTTCGGCGATTGCGGACTGAATAGGATCGGTGTTGCGCCGGGTCTCGCGATTGACTTCGCAGCCGCAGTGGACTCATTGAAACCCGGCGCAAGAAAGCGGATTGCTTTGTCTTGCGATAGAAGCAATCAGCTATGCAACCTTTGGATTTGGTCCATACAGATTCGCTTCCGGGGCGCTGTCTGTCACCAGGAAGATGAGCAGGATAATGAACCCAACGAACGGGACCAAAGAAATCAGCAGCCACCAACCACTCTTACCCGTGTCGTGGAGCCGACGTATGCCGACGGCCAACGATGGGATCAAGGTGGCCAGACAATAGATGCCCAAAAGGGCGAACAGAATTGTCCCGGCTGCGCTCCTAAGCAGCGCAAATCCGGCGATCTCCAATACGAAAACGATCAACATGTTGAACAGCGCATACATCCAGTATTCTTTGCGGCGCGAACGCCCGCTGAACTCCGCATACTTCTTCAAGGCCAACAGGTACCATTCCATACACAACCTCCTTGCCGGCTAACCTATCGAATACCCCGGTGAAGGGCCGGTAACTACGACCAAGGAGCGCCTTCAAGACAAGGCATTTCCAGTTAGATTTCCGGTGCCAGCCACTATACAACAACAAACTGCGTACGGCTAGAGGCCGGCGCCGGGGATGTATTTGTATTCGATCTTCGCCGGTTGCTTGGCGTCGCCGGTCAGGTCGTGGGTGTGCCAGACTACGGATTCGCTTGCGACCTCGGGATGATTGCGGAGAAACTGTAACGCGTAGGTGCTGGCCGTAGGGTCGTCTTTCTGGTCGGCAAACTTGGCTGACTCGGTTGCCGCCTTTTGCTTATCGCCGAGGCGGCGATAAAGGATAGCTAACTGATAGTGCGCGGCCAGGTCGTCCGGGTCTACCGCTTGCAGGCGCTCGTAAATCTCGCGGGACTTCACGTAGTCATGCTGCTGGTAGTAACTGAAGCCTAACTCGCGCAGACCGTCCCTGGCGCGGGGATACTTAGCCAGCATGGCTTCTAAGTCGGCGATAGCTTCTTTGATTTGGCCGGCGTTGCGTTCAACGAGCGCGCGATAGTAGAGGGCGCGCGGATCGCCTGGCAGCAGGGTTAGCGCTTTCGCAAGGTTTTGCTTGGCGTCGTCGTATTTCTCCCAGGAGATTTCAACGATGCCCATGTTCGTGTAAGCGTCGGCATAGTCGGGGCGCAAGGCGGCCACGCGCTCAAAGGCATGGACGGAAGCTAGATACTGTTGCGCATCAAGCAGGCCAATGCCGTAGTTGTTCCAGCGCATCCACTCGGGATTTTCTTTTGCCTCGGGCGGAACGGGCGCGTTCTCGCCGATCTTGAAGGTCTTGGTCTCGGACGCCATGTCGATGATGGGCTGCGGATAGTGCTGCTCGGCCTTCTGGTCCATGGCGAAGTCGATGAAGTGCTGGTCGAAACGGCGGTATCGAACGGTCGCCGTCAATGAGACCTGGCCGGCAATATCTTTAGGCAAGCGGAAGCGGTAACGCACCAGTTGCGAGCGGCCGGACTGGATGGTGTTGTTGTAAGCCAGCACGCGGTTGTGCCAAATCTGGTGCAGGTCGTTTAGCTCGCCCTTGTTGTTGATCAGCCGGTTGGTAAAGGAGTGGGCCGCCGGGTCGAGGTTGCCATCCGGCTGTATGAAGCCGCTCTCCGCCAGAGTCTTGCCTGAGCCGTCCTTGACGGTGAAGTCGACCCAGGCCTCGTAGAAGTCGCGCTGCTCGGGAATGAAGGAGTGGCCGATGCCTTTGTTCTGGATGACGACGTCGGCGACCAGGGTTTCGCCGGGAGCGAGCGAGAAGCTGGTCAGGCCGAGCGGAGCGACAAGCACCTGATCGGTTGCTGTAGCCGCCGCGCCTTCCTTTTCAAGGCCGAAGATGTCGACGTTGAAGACGCCCTTGCCATCCGAGGCATTTTTCAGGAAGGCTGCAATCTTGGCAGCCTGTTCGTCAAATTTGTAGTACTGCGGGAGGAGTGTGTTGCCGCCCAGCCAGCGGTGAGAGACGAATTTGCCGTCCTTAGCGCCGGGCTCGGTCGATCCGTCGGGCACTGCCTCACGAACCATATGGCAGGTTTGGCAGGTGGAGACGACATCCTTACGGTAAAAGGGCAGCGGCGATTGCTTGGTGAAGCTGGCGGCCTGCCATTCGTCGTAGAGAGAGATAGCACGGAGCCACTTGTAGTCGTCGAGGGTGCGCGGAATGGCGGCTTTGTGGCAGGCGGCGCAGAACTCGGCGGTCTGGTAGAGCGGGCGCATTACGGCCTTGGAATGGCGATCGAGGTGGGCCAGGATTTCAGCGTCGGAGATGGGGCCGGTGATGGGCGCGCCTTTTTCGTCCACAAGCACAGCGGGAACGCCCATGACATAGCTGCCTGTTCCGGTGGCGTCCGTGGACTGAATCGAGTGGCAGACCGAGCAACTGACGCCCTCATCCTCGAAGGGGCGTTTTTTCGGCATTCCTTGTGACAGGTCGCCGCTAAACAGCGCAACCGGGTTGTGGCAGCCCTCGCAGTGGCGCGAGTATTGCACACCCTTCTCATTGATGAGCATGTTGACGTTCTTCAGATACCACGGAGCGCGAAAGCTGTTCGAGTGCACCGACTGGCGCCACTGGTGGTAGGCCTCTTGATGGCAGTGACCACAGTACTGAGCCGTGGGAAATGTCTTAGGACTCACGAACTGTCCGGTACTTGTTGTCGCATTCGAGGGAAGGAACGGAGTGTCTTTGCCGAATGCGTAATTGTAGTGGGATGCAATGGAATCATGAAATGGGGTTGTTGGGCCAACGATTCCGGTGGGCGCGGAATAGGCTGACGCGGTATTGGGAGCGGGCGCGGCAGAGGCCGACGATGCGGCTGGGGCGGGGTTCGAGGCGGGAGACGATGCCGATTCAGGGCCCGAGGCGGCGCGGACTGCCTGCCTGAGCATTGGGAGAAAGACCCCGACGGACAGGAGAACGAGCACGCCAGTCACAGACCGGCGTGGCAAACGAGTCTTGAGAGCGTTCTTTAGCTCTGATTTGAGCTTGTCCTTGAACTTCATCCGGTGATCTCCCAGGGAAGCGGTCGTTCTTCCACGGCGATAGATCGGGGATGGCCGTGGGAACACATTGACCGTAACAGGCGGGAGGGTTTGGTTGTCCTCCATCGAAAGGTGGAGGGGGCGATGCGGTCAGGCACGCCGACGCTTCGAACTCACGTCCCGGATCATTGCATCGCGGAGAATAGCGTTTAGCCTCGACTGATAGCCGCGAGCGCCCTTTCCGCGCGCCCAGGCGAGAACGTCCGCATCGAGGCGCAGAGTCACTTGCTTCTTGACAGGACGATAAAGATGGCCGGGGACGGCGTCGCTCCAGTCCGCCTCGCTCGTCGGCGGAATGTCCGAATAGTCGATAGTGCTGTCGGGCAACTGCGCAACCTGACGTAACTCAGCGAGATCGGCTGCGGTCAACTCCAGGTCAGCCGGATTGATCGATACGATTCTGCTCATATACTTTGCGCTCAGTTCGATCCGCCCTTCTTGCGGAGATGATTCGAATTACTTCCTCGCCGTCCTCGACCAGATAGGAATGCGCCACGAGAATGACGGCCGTTCCTTCGACCAGGCCGATCCCTTGCCAACGGGGTTCATCTTCAACAACACGGTCTTGCCGAATGAAAACGTAAGGATCATCAAAGACCTTGGAAGCGACCTTGAACCGGATGCCATGCTTCCGGAAGTTGGTCTCGGCCTTCTCTGGATCCCACCGGAAGCGGGTCATCTAGCCCAATTATAGCTCCAGAATCGTAGTTATGAAAATGTAGTTTTCTTCTGGCCGATGAATTGGAGGGTCGGAGATGAATCATGGGGTCAAATCGATCGTCGCGAACGGGCAGCGAGCAAGCGCGAGAAGCGCTTGGTGACCAATTCAGCCAGCGGTTCACAGAGTGGGATGAATGGTGCAAAAATCGGGCTGATTGGCGAGAAGATAGACGCAACTCCTTAGCCAAAACGTACCCCGAACTGGTACGTTGATTCAGAGGGATTCCCTTTTCGAAGATGGCCTCAAGTCCTTATTTTTCTCTTGCAGTCCTGTTTCTGGCGGCGTTGGGCTTTGGGCTGACTCCGCTGGGGTTGGCGTGGCTGTGGGGAAAGGTGTTCTCCCCAGCTAAACCCAACGCGATCAAGAACGCAATCTATGAGTGCGGCCTCGAGTCCAGGGGCGATGCATGGATGCAGTTCCGCTCAGCCTACTACCTGTACGCCATCATCTTCCTGATCTTCGATGTTGAAGCCGTTTTCCTGCTGCCCTTTGCCGTGGCGTTTACGGGGCTGGGCGTGGCGGCTTGCCTAGCCATGCTGGTATTTGTGCTGATGCTTATTGAGGGTCTCGCGTGGGCCTGGGCGAAGGGCGTACTGACCTGGGCGTAAAGACAGTTGTCTGTGGTCAGTGATCAGTCGTCAGTTTCCCAGTACCCCGGACGAGTTCAGGCCGCTGCATCTGATCACTGACCACTGCTCACTAACCACTGCTTTCAGGAGCGTAGCGACGATGGTTGAACCGGCGTTGAAGATCGAACTAGGCAAGCAGGGCGTCTTCGTTACGACCATCGAAGAGCTCTACAACTGGGGCCGGCGAAGTTCGATTTTTCCCATGCAATTCGGGCTGGCTTGCTGCGCGATCGAGATGATTGCCACGACCATGGCGCGTTACGATCTGGCGCGATTTGGAGCCGAAATATTTAGGCCGTCTCCCAGGCAGGCCGACCTGATGATCATCTCCGGGACTGTGACCAAGAAAATGGCGCCTCAGGTGGTCCGGCTTTATAACCAGATGGCCGAGCCGAAGTATGTGATCGCGATGGGCGCTTGCGCAATCTCTGGTGGGCCGTTTAAGCAGGGTTACAACGTGCTCAAGGGGATCGACCGCTACATTCCTGTCGACGTGCATATTCCCGGTTGCCCGCCGCGGCCCGAGGCATTGCTACAGGCATTCATGACTCTGCAGAAGAAGATCGATGGCCAGCATTTGACCGGGCCTGACCGTCCGCGGCACCTGGATGCCGAGGCGCAGGGCGAGTTCCCAGTGCCCGTTCAGGGCGCACACGATCTCGAGCCAACGTCGAATCCCGGGGTTTGGACTGTGCCGGTGGTGATTCGTTGATGAAGACAGGGACTGAGGGACTAGGGACTAGGGGCTGAGGAAATTGGAATTGAAGACGGTTGAGGAGATCAAGGCGGCAATCGAGGCGGCCGTGCCGGGCGCGGGGGTGGAGATTGTCTTGAATCCAAGCGTCAGCGGACAGCACTCGCTGCGCCTCGATCGGGAACATGCTGTCGATGTCGCAAAGCTTCTCCGCGACGAACTATCGCTGGATTTTCTCTCCAATGTGACTGGCGTGGACTGGCCGGACAAAGAAGTCACTGAGAAGGTGAAGGTCACCCGTCCGGTAACTAAGACTGTGGATGGTGTGCAAACAACCGTGGAAGAGACGGTCGAGGAAACTGCGAAGCGAGTGGTTCCGGGCTGTCTTGAGACGGTCTATCACCTGTACTCAGTAGCCCTGAAAGAGGGGCCAGTGGTATTGAGGATGCGCACGGTCAACCGCACGGACCAGGTGGATCTGCCATCGCTCACGCCAATCTGGCGGTCGGCGGAGTTTCAGGAGCGCGAGATTTTCGACCTGTTCGGCATCGTGTTCAAAGGACACCCGGACCTGCGCCGCCTGCTGATGTGGGATGAGTTCAAGGATCACCCGATGCGCCGCGATTATGTTGAGCCTGACGACTTTGAATACGAACCGACGGCTCACGACGACGTGCTTGCGCGGGCGCTGGCGCATAAAAACGGGCAACAGGGAATAGGGAACAGGGAACAGCGGCCTGGTACAGCATGAGTGTAACGGAAACCAAAGTCGAGAGGCCAGAAGGCTGGAATCGCCCCGCGGTTGTTGAGCCTGAGGGAGACGCAGAGCTGCTTGAAGTGGCGATGGGACCGCACCATCCCTCGACTCACGGCGTCTTCCGCATGGATGTGTCCCTGGACGGCGAACGGGTGATTCGCCTGAAGCCGGTCTTCGGCTATCTCCATCGCAATCACGAAAAGCTTGGCGAGGGAATGAGCTATCTGGGTTCAATGCCGTTCACCGACCGGCTGGACTATATATGTCCGCTGACCAACAACTGGGCCTACGCCCTTGCAGTCGAAAAGCTGACCGGACAGGCGGTGCCCGAGCGCGCCGAATATCTGCGCGTGATTCTGGGCGAGCTTACGCGGATACAAAACCACGCTTCGTCGATCGGTTTTCTAATTCAGGAGATGGGCGCCAGCGGGACGCCGCTAATGTATGCCTTCCGCGAGCGCGAAAAGATTCTAGACCTGTTTGAGGCGCTCACCGGGGCGCGCATGATGGTGAACTACATGCGCTTCGGCGGCTGCCGTGTGGACGCAACAGAAAGTTGGCTGACGGCTACACGCAAAGTGGTGGACGGGCTGCCGGGGTTTACCGAAGAGATGGAGCGCCTGCTCACCTCCAATGAGATTCTGCAGGCGCGCACGCAGGGCGTAGGCATTCTGCGTCCGGAACTTGCGATCAACGCCGGCGTGACCGGGCCCATGCTGCGGGCCTCGGGCGTCAACTACGACATTCGCAAGGTGGATGGCTACGGTATCTACAACCGCTTCAAATTCCGCGTACCGCTGGGCGATCATTGGGACGTTTACGATCGCTTCATGATCCGCATGTTGGAAATGCGCGAGTCGATCAAGATTGTCGACCAGGCCCTGAAGGATATTCCGGGCGGCCCGGTCATGGACCCCAAGGCGAAGCTTCGCGGTTTCCGTCCCAAGCCGGGCGAAGCTTACGGGCGGATCGAAGCGCCCAAAGGGGAGTTGGGTTTCTATCTCATCAGCGACGGAGGGCCGAACCCGTATCGCTATAGGATTCGGCCTCCCAGCTTGATCAATCTGACGATTCTCGAAGACATGTGCGTAGGGCAGAATGTAGCCGACGTGGTGCTGATCTTTGGAAGCGTGGATATTGTGCTTGGGGAAGTGGACAGGTGAATCAGCTATTAGCTTTTAGCTACTAGCTTCTAGCTGTTTTTGCTTGTGTTGCGTGTTCCGGTCGAAAGACGAACTGGTGAGTGGTATGGAAAAGCTAAAGGCTAGAAGCTAGCAGCTAGAAGCTGTTTTTCGGAGGTCGTACTTGCTGGGCGAAGGCATACTGAAGGGGCTAGCGGAGACGGCAAAGAACTTTGTGGGCAGCTTTGTGTCCGCGGAGCGGCTGACAACGGTCCAGTATCCCGAAGAGCGAATCGCTCCCATCGAGGCTACGCGCGATTTTCCTTTCCTTGTTTATGATGGCAACGACTGGGAGGCGGGCATGCGCTGCGTGGCCTGCCAGATTTGCGAGAAGGAATGCCCGCCCAAGTGCATTTATATAGTCAAGAGCACCGAGAAGAAACCCGACGCATTTGGTAAGCTGCAGATTTATCCAGCCAGGTTCGACATCGATATCTCCGTTTGCATGAGCTGCCAAATTTGTGTCGAGGTTTGTCCGTTTGAAGCCATCAAAATGGACACGGAATTTGAACTAAGCAGGACCGACCGCTTTGGCGGGCTGCTCTTCGATCGCAAGGAACTCTCAAAGTCCAACGAGCACTACCACAAGATTCATCCCACCGAGGCGGCCGAGGTGGATGCGCGCTTGGCCGAGGAAAAGGCCAAGGCGGATGCGAAGGCAAAGGCCGCGGCGGCCGCTGCCGCAGCCAAAGCAGCCGCGCCTGCAAAGCCTGTTGCTATACCAGGAAATCCTGACGCCAAGCCGGAAACTGGGGAGACAAAGCCATGATCGAAAATGCCGATCAGATCTTCGTTCTCCTCAAACACTGGCTGATTGGATTTTTGCCTACAGGATTGCAAGGCGTCGCCGGTGTGCTATTGAGCGTGGTGGGTATCATCGCGGTCTTTCCGACGCTGTTTGCGCTGGCTGTATGGATGGAACGCAAAGGCCTGGCGCGCATGCAGAATCGGCGGGGTCCTAACCGGGTGGGACCGTTCGGGCTGCTGCAGCCGATAGCCGACGCGGTCAAGTCGCTGACCAAGGAAGATATTGTGCCGCTGCGCGCCGATGCCGTGGTGCATTTTATGGCGCCGGTGGTGCTCACGGTTGTTGTATTCATGGGCGTTGCGGTGCTGCCGATGGGGAGGAACATGACGCTCGCGCCCATGGACGCCGGCCTCTTGTTCTTCTTCGCCATGGGCGCGTCGACAGAGCTGGCGGTGTTCATGGCCGGCTGGTCGAGCCGCAACAAGTATTCGCTGCTGGGAGCCATGCGCGGCGTGGCGCAGATGATCAGCTACGAGGTCCCGCTGTTGATGTCGAGCGTAGCCGTCGTCATGATTACCGGTTCGCTTTCGCTGGACAAGATCGTGGCGGCGCAGAATCAATACACATGGGGTTTGCCGCACTGGTACATCTTCACGCCCTGGGGCTTGGCCGCTTTTTTGATGTACGCGATTGCGGCAACGGCGGAAACCAATCGCTCTCCCTTCGATTTGCCTGAGGGCGAATCCGAGCTAGTCGCCGGCTATTTTACTGAGTACTCGGGATTCAAGTGGGCGCTGTTTTTTCTCGGCGAATACGTGGGCATGTTGTCTATTTCGGGACTAGGAACTACGCTGTTTCTCGGCGGATGGTCTGCGCCGCTCGCGTCCCTCGGCTGGGTTCCGTCGTGGTTCTGGTTCTTCTCCAAGGTGTTGATGTCGATCGTCGTATTCATCTGGATTCGAGGGACACTTCCGAGGCTCAGACAAGATCAATTGATGAATTTTGCCTGGAAGTTTGTTTTGCCGTTCACGCTGCTCGACCTGCTGGTTGCAGCGCTCTGGCGATTCATGAACGACAGTTGGGCGCGGTGGATGGTGTGCTCCATGATTCTGCTGCTGGCCTATGCATTGATGGGCGGAGTGGGCATGTATCGAGAGCACTTCGGACTGAGGAAATATCGCTATGCGGAGTAAATGTTGCCAGAACAGAAACTGGAGTGCCGAGGAAAGGATGCGCTGCCGATGAGCATTGTTTTTTACATAATTGCAGCGTTTACTGTGGCGGGTGGGCTGGCAGCCATTCTGCTCAAAAACACCGTCCATTGCGCACTTGCGCTGACCGTGGCTTTTGCCGGGCAGGCGCTGATGTTTCTCGCGCTCGACGCGCAGTTTGCCGGCTTTGCGCAGATTCTGGTTTACGTCGGCGCAGTCGCGATTCTGGTCGTGTTCGCGATTTTGCTTACGCGAGGCTCTGAAACGCCAAAGGATGGAGTCTATAGCAAGAACTCGTTCGTAGGGCTGGTAATTGCCGCCGGAGTTTTTGCTGTTCTGGGTTGGGCGGTGCTTGGAAGCGAGAAGGTTTTGCCGAATGAAAAGGCAACGCCTACAGTGACGGTCCTCGAGATCGGCAATGCGCTCATGGGCCGCTATGTGCTTCCGCTGGAGATTGCGGCGCTGCTGCTGACGGCGGCACTGATCGGCGCTGTGATTGTAGCCATGCATGAGAAAGAGGGGGCCAAATGAATCCACTGGTCGGTTACCTTCTCGTGGCTGCGTTGCTGTTTTCGATCGGCCTCGCGGGCGCGCTGACCCGGCGTAATGCGATCCTGGTGCTGATTGGCATTGAGCTGATGCTCAACGCGGCCAATCTGAACTTGATTGCTTTCTGGCGTTTCGGGCCGCATCCCGAAGCGCTGACCGGGATGATGTTTGCCATCTTCTCGATTGCCGTGGCGGCGGCTGAAGCGGCCGTTGGGCTCGGCCTGGTCATCTCCATTCATCGCCATGCGCACACTACCGATCTAGACGCCATGAACAGGATGAAGGGGTGAGAGGTTGATAGAGCAAGCAATTTCATTCACTCCGCAATTCGCTGATTCTTCCATTGCGCAGATTCTCTGGCTCATCCCCGCCGTGCCCATCGTGGCTTCGGGCGTGGTCGCGCTTCTAAAGCAGCCAAAGCGCAGGATGGCCGCGACGCTGGCCATCGGCTCGCTAAGCTTTTCGCTGCTTCTCTCGCTGATTGCGTTTGGTCATGTTCTGTCGGGTTGGGCGCATTGCGCAGCGGTGCGCGAAACTGTCAACTTCACCTGGATTCAATTCGGAAAGACAAACGTTGACCTTGGCTGGGTACTCGACCCGCTCTCCGCAGTCATGCTGGTAATGGTCAGTTTTGTCGGTCTGCTGATCTTCATTTACTCAATCGGCTACATGGCCCACGACGAGAACTACACGCGCTTCTTCTGCTTCCTCTCGCTGTTTGCAGGAGCGATGCTGGGTGTGGTGATCTCAAACAGCATGCTGCTGCTGTTCATGTGCTGGGAGATCGTCGGACTTACTTCGTATTTGTTGATCGGGTTCTGGTATCAAAAGCCCGCGGCCGCGGCTGCGGCGAAGAAAGCATTTCTCACCACGCGTGTCGGCGATGTTTTCTTTCTGCTCGGAATTGTCTGGCTCTTTGCGCAGACCGGTACGCTGCTGTTCTATAACAATGGCGCGGGTTCCATTGAACACAGTGCGCTTCAAGCGTTGCTCGCGCAGCCCGCCGCGATCGGCCTCACTGCCGCTGGCGCAATCGGCCTGCTGATCTTTGCCGGCGCGGCGGGCAAGAGCGGCCAGTTTCCGCTGCATGTGTGGCTTCCGGATGCAATGGAAGGCCCCACGCCGGTTTCCGCTTTGATTCACGCGGCAACCATGGTGGCTGCGGGCGTTTATCTGATCGCTCGCGTATATCCGCTGATGCAAGCCGGAATGCCGGTTGGCGCTTCCGGAATGGCGAGCACTCCAGCTCTGATGACAGTCACTTGGGTGGGCGCGTTTACAGCGGTGTTCGCTGCGCTCATTGCCGTCGCGCAGAACGATATCAAACGCATTCTTGCTTACTCGACTGTCTCGCAACTAGGCTACATGATGGCCGGCCTGGGTATGGGCGGCGTGGCCGTCGGTATGTTCCACCTGATTACTCACGCATTCTTCAAAGCTCTTTTATTCATGGGAGCGGGGTCGGTGATTCATGGCTGCCACGAAGAGCAAGACATTCGCCGCATGGGCGGGCTTAGGGCAGACATGCCGCTGACTTTCCTGACTTACACCATCGGCATGCTTGCACTGTGCGGGTTCCCGATCTTCTTTTCAGGCTTCTGGAGCAAGGATGGCATTCTCGAAGCGGCTCAAAACTGGAGTGTGGCCAAAGGTCCGTTTTACATGCTGGTCTTTGGCGCGCTGTTGACCGCGTTTTATATGACCCGTCAGGTTGGCTACGTGTTCTTTGGCACGTGGAGGGGCAAGAAGCCGGCGCACGAAAGCCCCGCAGTAATGACCACGCCGCTTGCGATTCTAGCCTTCTTCGCCATGACCCTCGGTTTGATCGGAACGCCCGCCTGGCCGTGGTTCCGCGGGTTCATTGAGAGCCGCGCCGTTCCCTTCGACTGGCACGGATTTGCGGAGCCGGGGCTGCTGGCGGTGATGGCGGCCTCGACGGTAGTTGTGTTTGTCGGTTTGGGATTTGGCTGGTGGCTCTACGGTCACGATGCTCCCAGTCCGGAGCAGCCAGACGTGCTGGAAAAAGCCGCGCCGTTGCCGTGGGCCTGGCTGCGGGACCGGTTGTATATTGATGAGATTTACGCGGTGACGGTGATTGCGTTCTACGCTTGGTGGGCGCGTGTTGCCGACTGGCTCGATCGGCGCGTCTGGGGCGGTGTGGTGGCAGGCGTTGCGTGGGCATTTCGCGGATGGGCGAGCTTCAATCGCTTCCTCGACACCAACTGGGTGGATGGCAGTTTCGACAAGGGCTGTGAAGAGCTCTCGAGCGGCGGCGGCCTATTGTCGCGAGTGCAAAACGGGCGTGTGCAAACCTATCTGAAAATCCTCGCATTTTCTGTCGTCGCTCTGGTGGCGATTCTGATCTGGAGCAGCCTGCCATGAGCGGAATTCCTGTGTTGACGCTGTTGACCGTGGTGCCCCTGGTGGGTGCGGCGATTGCGCTCTGGTCGGGCAAACATGCGCGCACCGTGGCGCTGATTACGACGCTGGGCAGCCTGGCGCTGGCGCTTTTTGTGTGGACCCAGTTGCCCGCGAATGGTTCAATCGGGCTGGTGGAACGAGCCAGTTGGGTGCCGTCGCTGGGGATTGAATATCACCTGGGCGTGGATGGGCTGGGGGCGTTGATGGTGGTGTTGTCAG
>CAZSVJ010000029.1:0-19466 GCA_964610185.1 uncultured Occallatibacter sp.
TGGCCGTACTCTATGCCGCTGCTTGAAAGACATCGGCTACCAGAACGCAGGCACTGTCGAGTTCCTGATGAATGGGGACGGTCAACTTTACTTCATCGAAATGAATACCCGCATTCAGGTGGAGCATCCCGTCACCGAGGCCATCACCGGCGTCGACATGGTGAAAGCGCAATTGAGGATCGCAGCCGGAGAGCGGCTGGACGCAATTCTGCCGGCGAAGCTGGAGATCCGCGGCCACTCGATCGAGTGCCGCATCAATGCCGAACATCCGCAGAAATTTACGCCATCGGCGGGCAAGATCACAGCATTCAATGTGCCGGGGGGCTTCGGCGTGCGGGTCGATACGGCTCAATACGCAGAGGGTGTTGTTCCGCCATACTACGATTCGCTGATCGCCAAGCTGATCGTGCACGGGGTAGACCGCGCAGAGGCCATCGCCAAGATGGAACGCGCGCTGAGCCAGTTCGTGGTGCAGGGAATTGACACATCGGTTTCAATGCATCAGGGGATCTTCGCGGACCCTGACTTTCGCGCCGGAAGATTCGACACGGGGTTCATGGAGCGGTTCCTCGCGAAGCCCGCCGAGTAAACCTCCTAATTTGCCGACCGAACTACCTCCAAGCTTGAACAGGCGAAGCGCTTCCAGCCTTGTTTCTTTCTTTTCTTGAAAAAATTCGCTTCAGCGCGCCCTTTTGCGGTTATAGTGTTTTGCAACCAGATCAAAGAGAAAACTTAGGAGGGAAAAATGCTCATGCTACTGGACGCTCCTTCAGCGCCGGCGAATCTTCTGAACGGTCTGCCGCAGGCGATCACAGCCATTGGCGGGTTGGGAACGGCAGCCTTCGGGCTGGTCGACTCCACCAAAACCCTGCCCGGCTTCCTCAACGTGAATCGCGTCGGGTTTAACGGAATCCGGCAGCTGATTCTGTCGTTGACGCCGGGCGCTCCCTCATCCGGCTTGAGCCAGGAAAAGATCGTGGATACACTTCGGTCCAACTGGTTCAACGGCAAGGATCTGAACAGCCAGAAGGCCATTGCAAAGTCCCTGATCAAGCAGGGGCTGACTCCGACCAATGCGCCGGCGCTTGCGAAATTAACTGGAGTCGATGGGGATGTACTAACCAGCGTGGCCACAAAGATTGCAGCCGGGGCTCAATTGGCGCCGAACGAAAACGATGTCTATGGGCGGCTGGATTTCGTGTTGACGGCTTTGCTGGATGACACATATCAGGACGCTGACCAGAAGTACACCAACTGGACCCGGGCTTTGGCATCGGTGTTTGCGATCGTGCTCGCCTTTATCGGAGGGATGAGCCTCAGCGGCATGGCTCTTTCCGAATTCTGGTGGACGAAGTTGTCAGCTGAATCCTTGCTCGTAGGAGTATTGGCCACCCCCCTCGCTCCCATCGCCAAGGACCTTTCAAGCGCGCTTGCGACCGCTGTGAACACCATGCAAGCGATCAAGAGGTAGGGCGGCCATGACACAATTCCTCGATTGCCGACTTTGGCCGGTAGGCGGTGAGCTGGCCAAGACGTTCGCTGTTTATCAGACGCCACCCCCCGCGCAAAATCCAGGCGACCCGCTGGTGGTGCTGAAGAAATACATTCAGGGCCAGCATGTGCTGGTTGCCACCCATGGGTTCAACGTGAACCGTGCCAATGGAATTGCCGATCTCTCCAATTGGGAAACGCTTTTGCAGCCTCCGCCATCGAGCGCCTTCGTGGGCATGCTGTGGCCGGGTGACTCCATCTGGCTGCATGGGCTGGACTATCCCGAAGAAGCGCGTGTGGCCGACGATGCCGGCCTGCTGCTGGCACAATTTCTCGACGCTAATTTCCAGGGCGCGGCAAGCGTCTCTCTGGCCTCGCACAGCCTGGGCGCACGCGTCATGCTATCCACTATCAAGAACACCAGCACGCGCATCAGCCGTTTGGTCTTAATGGCGGGCGCGATCGACGACAACTGCCTCAACGACGAATTTCAAGCCGCTGCGGCTAAGGTCGGCGCCATCTCCGTGCTGGCATCGAAGAAGGACACCGTGTTGGCGGACCTTTTCCCTTTGGGTAATTTCTTCGCCGGTCTCCTCGATCAGGGTCACCCATGGGTCCACACTGCGCTGGGCAGGTCCGGCCCGGCGTCCCCGACGCCTGAGAACTTTCGGGCTCCGTTCCAGCTACCTGACGGCTGGGAGTTCCTGCACAGCAGCTACCTCCAAATTGCGAATCCCCCACCGAGCCCGCAGCCGTTCGCATTGCCAACCGACGTTCCCCGGAGCGATACTCCAATCCCTGCAAACGAACTCGACGCGAACGGCACGCCGATCCTGGGCTGGACGGCGGAGTTTTCTTCGGCCTTTGCCTCCACCCGATTGAAGTAATCGTGGACTACAATCAGGCGAGACGGAGCCGCGTTGGCCGCTGTGTGTTGTTGTCGGCGCTCTGGTGGAGGCAAGGTGAGGACGTTGGCTCGGACCATCGTGGTCGCTTGGTCAGTTGCAGCTCTCTTCGATGGATCTTGCGCGGGACAGAGGGCAGTTGACTGGCCTGCCTACAACGGCGGTGTGGATGGAGACCACTACTCACGGCTGGCCCAGATCAATCGCGGAAACGTTAACCGGCTCAAGGTTGCGTGGAGCTTCGATACAGGAGAAAAGGGCGGTATTCAAGACAATACGCTGATTGTGGGCCGGACGCTCTACGCGTACACGCCGACGCAGAAAGTGGTTGCGCTGGATGCGGCTACAGGTGAGCTGAAATGGAAGTTCGACTCCGGAATTCGCGGCACTCAGCCGGCGCGCGGCATGGCGTATTGGACCGACGGCAAGCAGGGACGCATCTTTGCCGGGGTGATGAACTTTCTCTATTGCCTTGACGCGGCGACTGGGCAGCAGGTGGCGGAGTTTGGCGAATCGGGGCGCGTCGATTTGCGCAAGGAACTGCGCGGGGATTTTGAGCGGCAGTCCGTTGTGCTGACGACGCCGGGAATTATCTACAAGGACCTGATCATTGTGGGTGGGCGCGATCCGGAAACGCATCCAGCGCCGCCGGGCGATGTGCGCGCATTCGATGTTCACACCGGGAGGCTGCGCTGGAGTTTTCATACGATTCCGCACCCCGGTGAGCCCGGCTATGAAACGTGGCCAGCGGAGGCGTGGAAGACCGCGGGTGCGGCCAACAACTGGGCGGGAATGGCGCTGGATGTGAAGCGGGGCGTCGTGTATGTGCCTACCGGGTCGGCGGTGTTCGATTTCTATGGCGGCGACCGCGTGGGCGACGATCTCTATGCAAATACTTTGCTGGCGCTGGATGCCGAGACCGGGACACGCATTTGGCATTTTCAGGGCGTGCATCACGACATTTGGGACCGCGATTTTCCTTCGCCGCCGGCGCTGTTCAGCTTCAAGCGGAATGGGCAGACAGTGGATGCGCTGGCGCAGACTACCAAGCAAGGCTATCTCTATCTCTTCGACCGAGTCACAGGCAAGCCGCTCTATCCCATTCATGAGCATCCTTATCCGGCAAGCACCGTGCCCGGCGAGGTGACGTCGCCGACTCAGCCTGTTCCCGATGCGCCTGAGCCTTTCGCCCGGCAGCGATTGACTGAAGACATGCTGACAACGCGCACACCTGAGGCGCATGAGTGGGCGGTGAATCGGTTTCGCACCTTCGCGAGCGACGGTCAGTTTGTGCCCTTTTCTGTAGATAAGCAGACGGTGGTCTTTCCGGGGTTTGACGGCGGCGCGGAATGGGGCGGCCCGGCGATTGATCCAGCGACCGACGTGCTGTATGTCAACTCGACTGAGATGGCGTGGACCGGCGGGCTGATCGCAGCCAAACGCGGAGCTAGCGCGGGCGCGCAGGTTTATCAAGAGCAGTGCGCGGTCTGCCACGGGGTGAATCGGGAGGGATCGCCGCCGACATTTCCGTCGCTCATCGAAGTCGAGAAGCGGCTGACCGCCGAAAAGATTGCCGCCGCGATCCGGCAGGGCACGGGGCGAATGCCTGCTTCGCCCAACATCGACGACGCGAAGCTGGCTGCGCTTCTGGATTTTTTGCGGGCAGGTGGTCAAACAGAGACGAAGGAACTGGCGTCCGCGTCGGAGTTCGCGCAAGAGGATTACACCTTCACCGGCTATCGGAAGTTTCTCGACCCGGATGGGTATCCGGCAATCGCGCAGCCCTGGGGAACGCTGAACGCAATCGATCTGAGAACAGGCAAGTACCTTTGGAATATTCCGCTGGGCGAATACCCGGATCTAGCCCGCAATGGGCTCAAGAACACCGGTTCGGAGAACTACGGCGGACCGATTGCGACTGCGGGCGGGCTGGTATTCATCGGGGCCACGGTTTACGACCGCAAGTTCAGGGCCTTCGACAGCCGGACAGGCAAGCTGCTTTGGGAGACGGAGCTTCCGTTTGCGGGGGTGGCGACGCCAGCGACTTACATGATCGATGGGCGGCAGTATGTGGTGATCGCGGCAAGCGGCGGGCGGGATCCGAAAGGCCCGGTTGGCGGGGCGTACGTTGCGTTTGCGCTGCCGTAGCAGGCGGCGGTCCAATCAGGGGCGCTGCAAGGGCAGTCGATTCACGACTAAGCCGGCCGCTTGTGCGGCTTTCAACTGCCCTTGGTCGAGGGTGTAAATGATTTTTGCGCCGAGTTCGAGTGCCGCGGCAATATGCAGAAGGTCTGTCGCTCGGACTCCGACGGAAGATGTGATCCTTCTCGATAACGCCTTTGCCTGGACAAACGCGGCGTCTGGAATTGGGACCCATTTGAGAAAGCCGGAACGGAGATCGGCCTCGAGGTCCCTCACTGCAATTTCTAAATTGCGTGTGGACATTTCGCCGCGGAAGACGCGAAGGCCGAAAGCGTTGATCGTTTCCATTTCGCAGAGGGCGGAGACCAGCAGAGCTTCGGTTGCGGAGCCGACCCAATGCAGCGCCTCTTCGGTGTTGCTGTCGCGAAAGTAGAGGCAGAAGACAACGCTCGCGTCGAGATAGATCATCGCTGCCTAGAAGCGGTCATTGCGATCCGCAGAGATAATTTCGGCGCCAGTGACGTCCAGAATGCGATCCCCGAAATTGGCGCGCATTCGCCCGAGAAAATCGGGAAGAGGGGGTCTTCCCGCCGCTTCCAGCGCTGGCTCGGGTGTAAGGCGGGCAATCACCTTGCGGCGTCTCGTGATTTTGACTTCTTCTCCCTCACGCAACATGCGCTCAACCGACTTGAAGTCGTAGCGAAGGTCGCGGATCGAAACGGTTCTCATGTATCACATTTTAGCATCACAAAACTTGTGGTTCGACATAATCATCGGACGATTTGGTTTCGGAGGCAGTCTCGAAATATTATCGCTTTTTATTCGCCTATTCATGTTGTTTTGCGCTATGCTTATTTCGCAACATGGGAGGTTGCACGATGGACATTCAAAAAGAATTGATTGCTGAATACGACCGCGAGACCGCCAATACCCGGAAGATGCTTGAGGCAATTCCGGCCGATGCCGATTTCACTTACAAACCTCACCCCAAATCGATGAGTCTGGGTCAGTTGGCCGGGCATCTCGCTGATACAACCGGAGACTGGGCTGTCACAACATTGACGACAGACAAGCTGGAATTTCCAGCGGGCCACAAATTCGAGCCCTATATCCCAGCTTCCAAAGAGGCTTTGCTGGAGAAATACGACAAGCAGGTTGCCGATGCGAAGAAGGCGCTGGCCAGTTTTCCGCCTGCGAGCTGGGACGATAATTGGAAGTTCGTGGCAGGTGGGCAGGCCTGGATCGACGATACCAAGTATAAAGTCTGGCGCGACTGGGTTCTGAACCATCTGATTCACCACCGCGCGCAGTTGGGCGTCTTCCTGCGCCTGCTCGACAAGCCGATTCCGGGCACCTATGGGCCATCCGCGGACACGATGTAAAAAGCAGTGGTCAGTGGTCAGTGATCAGCAACGAGTTTTCGGAGCCCTGAGGTTCTGACGCTTGGACGAGCGAGTTCTGGCCTGGTTGGAAAGCTCGGGCTTCGATTACTGGTTGCCGATCACTGACAACCTACGGGTTCGTACTCTAGCCTTGATCCATGCCATTCTCATTTCCGAAGGTTTACCCGATTCTTGATGCCTCGTACATTCCAACGGTTGGGCGAGCCGAGTTTCTGCGGAGATTGGGAGGGTCACTGGCTCAGGCCGGCGTAACCTTGCTCGAATACCGTAACAAGGTTGGCTCAGAAGAAGAGTTGAATGCCGATGCGGAGGTTCTGCGCAATGCGCTTCCCGCTGGACAGGTAAAGCTGATTCTCGACGATCGGGTCGATCTAGTTGAAGGGTTGGGATTTGATGGCGTGCACGTAGACGCGGGCGATCTGGCTCCGACAGAGGCTCGCCGGCTGCTGGGGACGGACCGCTTGATTGGTACATTCGGCGGCGGCGATGCGTTGCTTACCGACATTCTGCTTGCGCCGGTCGATTATTTGTCCATTGGCCCGGTCTTTTCGACCAGGACCAAGCAGACAACGAAGGCCCCGATCGGTGTGGAAGGGGTTCGCTGGTTGCGCGCACAGGCTGGACCAGGTCCGGTGCTGGTGGCAGTGGCCGGCATAACGCTTGAATCGGCTCCTGCGGTGTTGTTGGCGGGAGCGGATGTGGTGGCTGTCTCCGAGGCGCTGTTCGGTAAGGCGGACCCGGCAGGCGAGTATCGGAAGTGGGCGGCGCAGTTGGGCTGAGGTCCTGCTCTGCGATCCCGGCCTCCCGGAAGAAACCGCTTTCCAACGAGGTTGGAGATGGTTGATTTCGTTGAAAAGTGCATCTTGACCAGAATTCACACCGTCCCGACGGGACGGGGGCTATTGTTGGATGCTGACCCAGGACTGTCCGCCGCTGCGGACAGCTGCGGACTTGTCCTGGGCTATAACCAAATCTCCCTACAGGAGAACGATCGCTGCCGGTTTCATCTATCGCGGGTTGGCTTCGCCGGTAGACGACTATTATGAAATCAAAGAAATCTAAAGACATCGGCGCGAAAATCGGCTACAACTTTCTTTAAGTGACGACTCCCGGACACACCCTCAATCCCGAACCCTCCGATTCAGGCAACTCTCCCCATCTGGTGCAGAGTCTCGGGCTTTTCAGTTCAACGGCGCTGGTGATCGGATCGATGATCGGGTCCGGCATATTTATTGTCGATGCGGATATTGCGCGGGGCACCAACTCTCCGGCGCTCTATCTGGGCGCTTGGGTGGTTACGGCCGTACTCACCATGACGGCTGCGCTGAGCTACGGCGAGCTGGCGGCGATGATGCCCAAGGCCGGCGGTCAGTACGTTTATCTGCGCGAGTCTCTGGGGCCGCTGTGGGGATTTCTTTATGGATGGACGCTGTTCGTGGTGATCCAGACGGGAACCATCGCCGCGGTCTGCGTGGCGTTTGGGAAGTTTCTTGGCGTATTTTTTCCTAGCGTCTCAACAACACACTGGCTGTGGCACATCGCTCATGTACCAGCGCTGAAAGTCGGGCCCATGGTTCTGGGCAACATGGAGATTGGCCTCAGCACGGCCAACCTTACCGCGATTTCGATCGTCGTCTTACTGGCCGTCGTGAATATCTTTGGAGTAAGGCTGGGCTCGCTGATCCAGAATGTCTTCACGACGGCAAAGGCGTTTTCACTGGCCGCGCTGGTTCTTCTCGCCTTCACAGTGGGACGAAACGCGACGGCATGGGAAGCGAATTTCGGGACGAATTTCTGGAAGAATGCGGGTTGGAGTTCGCTGCATCCAGTGCAGGTGGGGATCGGCGGTCCCATTGTGCTGGTGAATCTGGCGGTGATTCTGGCGGTGGTGCAGGTTGGGTCGCTGTTCTCGGCGGACGCGTGGAACAACATCACGTTTACAGCCGGCGAGGTAAAGAATCCGAGACGTAATATTCCGCTGTCTCTGGTGCTGGGCACGGGGTTTGTGCTGACGGTGTATTTTCTGGTGTCACTCGGTTACATTCTGGTGCTGCCGATGCACGGGGATCCGAATGGCACTACGGTGCTTGCGCGGGGCGTGCAGTATGCGGCCGAGGACCGTGTGGCGACAGCGGTGCTGCAAGAGATATTTCATTCCGGCGGCGCGTGGCTGATGGCGGCGGCCATTCTGGTGTCGACATTCGGCTGCGCCAACGGAATGACGCTGGCCGGCGCGCGGGTCTACTATTCGATGAGCCGCGATGGGCTGTTCTTCAAGTCCGTGGGCAAGCTGCATCCGCGCTATAACACTCCTGCCGCCGGCCTGCTGGTGCAGGCGGCGTGGACAATCGTGCTTTGCGTTTCGGGGTCGTATGGGCAATTGCTCGATTACATCATCTTCGCGGTGTTGGTGTTTTACATCCTGACGATTGTCGGGTTGTTCGTACTGCGCGTCAAGCGGCCGGATGCGCCGCGGCCTTACCGGGCGCTCGGGTATCCTGTGCTGCCGGGGCTCTACATTGTGCTGGCGGCGTGGATCAGTATCGTATTATTGCGTTACAAGCCGCAGTACACGTGGCCTGGCCTGGTTCTGGTGCTACTCGGGATTCCAGTTTATCTCTTCTGGTCTTCTACAAGTAAGAAGTCGACACCCGACCTCCATCCAAAGGAGTAGCCAACCCGCATGGCGAATATTTTCAGAAGGAAGCCTTTGCACTTAATTGTTGCAGAAGCCAAAGAAGAGGGAGAGGAGCACCTCAAGCGATCCTTGGGACCGATATCGCTGACGGCGCTGGGAGTCGGCGCGGTTATTGGCGCGGGAATCTTCGTGATGGTGGGTTTGGGGGCGCACGAGGCGGGGCCGGCTCTGACGCTGTCGTTCGCGATGTGCGGCGTTGCTTGCACGTTCGCGGGCCTTTGTTATGCCGAATTTGCAGCCATGATTCCGTTGGCTGGATCGGCTTACACCTATTCGTATGCGACGCTAGGGGAACTATTCGCATGGATTATTGGATGGGATCTAACTCTCGAATATGCGATGGGCGCGAGCACAGTGAGTTCGGGTTGGTCAAACAACTTTGTTGAGTTCCTCAAGATATTCGGGATCAAAATTCCACTCTGGTTGAGCTACGACCACTGGACGGGCCTGGACCAGGCGACGAAGATCGCGGCGCGCGAGTTTCTCGCTGAGATGCATCCTGAGTTGGCAGTCGGGTCCAACGGGTTTCTGGAAGCCTTGAAGAGCCTGATGACTAGCCCCCCGGCTGCGGTGGTCGAGCGCGGGCATCAACTGCTGAATGCCCCGCACCTGTTCGGTATGGAAATCGGATTCAATTTGCCGGCGTTTATCATTGCGCTTCTCATTACTGCCATCTTGGTGGTTGGCATCCAGGAGAGCGCCAAGTTCAATGCCACGATTGTGATTATCAAAGTCTCTGTTGTACTTTTCGTTCTGGCTCTGGGTTCACACTACATTCATGGGAGCAACTGGGGCCACGACTGGCAGAGCTTTGCCCCCTTCGGATTCACTGGTATCCGCGTTGCAGCCGCATATATTTTCTTTGCATTCATCGGCTTCGATGCCGTTTCAACAACAGCCCAGGAGTCCCGGAACCCGCAGCGCGACTTACCGATTGGGATCTTCTGCTCGCTGTTCATTTGTACCTTGCTCTATGTGGGAGTGGCAGCCGTACTTACCGGCATGGTGCCGTGGCAACTCGTCAATATCGAAGCGCCGCTCACTCACGCTTTTCTGGATCACAATATCGGTTGGGCGAGCGATATTATCACTTGCGGCGCGTTGGCTGGGCTGACTTCAGTGATGTTGGTGATGCTTATCGGCCAGACCCGCGTTCTGTATGCCATGGCCTCCGATGGCCTGTTGCCGAAGAAGTTTTTCGCTGCCATTCATCCGAAGTTTCATACCCCTTGGAAGAATACGATTCTGGTTGGACTGGTGGCAGCGATGATTGGTTCCGTTACACCAATCAGCAAGATTGGGGAAATGGTGAATATAGGGACGCTGCTGGCCTTTGTTATGGTCTGCGCCTCGATCATTGTGCTCCGCTTTAAGGCTCCTGCGCATCCAAGACCGTTCCGTACACCGGGGATATATTTCGGGGGAAGGTTGCCGATTGTTCCCGTGATCGGCATCTTAGCCAACGGCTACTTGATGTATTCGCTAGGGATTGGCAATTGGATACGCTTGATTGGTTGGCTGATTGTCGGCCTGTTTGTATACTTCTTCTACTCCGTCAAGCATAGCAAGGTGCAGGCTTTGCCTGATTCGACGCAGGGGATGTGAACGGTTTGGAAGAATGCTGCGGATCAGGAACGGCCCCTTGCCTGGGAGGCTGTTTTTGTTTACGGGTTCATTCTTGCGCCTGGAGGTGATTTGAACTAAACTAAGTGAACTTAGTTTACCCGGAGGGGCTATGCGGACGATTAATATCCATGAGGCCAAGACCCACCTTTCACGGCTCGTGGATGAGGCCGTCGAGGGCGATTCATTTGTGATTGCCAAGGCGGGGAAGCCGAAAGTGCTTGTGACGCGGGTGGATGTGCCACCGACTCTCTCGAAGCGGCGGCTAGGCTTCTTGGAGGGGATGTACACTCTGCCTGACAATTTCGACGAGATCGACAAAGAGTTGGATAAAGAGATTGAGGCGCTGATGCTTGGCGAGGACGAGGAATGAGGTTTCTCCTCGATACCCAGTTCCTCATCTGGGTCCCGATCAATGATTCACGAATCACCGCGCCGGCGCGCAAGATTCTGAACAATCCGGAGAACCAGTTTCTCTTCAGCGTATCGAGCATCTGGGAGATAGCCATTAAGAAACGTCTGCGGCGAAGGGATTTTCTCTATGACCCGAGAGTTGTCCGAAGAGGGCTGATAGAAAATGGCTACGAGGAGCTACCGGTTCTTGGTCAACATGCTGTTGAAGTCGATTCGCTTCCGCCCATACACAAAGATCCCTTCGACCGCATCCTGATTGCTCAGGCAATGGTGGAAGGGATCACTTTATTGACGACCGATCCGGTGATTGCTCGCTATCCGGGGCCGATCCTGAATGTGTGACGTCCGCCTACGCTGTGGTCTTGGCGCAGAATTCGTCGAAGGCGCGGACGAGTTCGCCGGCGATTTGCTGGGCGGTGGACTGCTCGATGACAAAGCGCTGCATCAGGTAAACGAGCTTGCCGTCGCGCAGGATGGCGATAGCGGGTGAAGTGGGCGGGTTGCCTTCAAAGTAGGTACGGGCCTGCGCCGTGGCCTCGTGATCCTGACCGGCAAACACTGTGATCCTGTGTTCGGGCAAATTGGCGGAGTTGGAGAGCGCAAGGCGCACGCCTGGCCGCATCTTGCCGGCCGCGCAGCCGCAAATCGAGTTGACCACCAACATGGTTGTGCCCGGACGGGCGAGGGCCGCGTCCACGTCCTCGGCGGTGCGTGTTTCCTCAATACCTGCGCGGACCAACTCCTCGCGCATGGGGATTACCATCAGTTCTGGGTACATTGTTGCCTCCGGCTGGGAAGTTGCCTGTTCTTATTCTATAGCCAGACGCCCAATCGCCAAAATCCCAATTTCTAGAATCAAGGTGTAGCCTTTTATCCGATGCACATAAAAGAGAACCAGCCGCTTGCGCCCTTCACGACCTTTGGCATCGGTGGGCCGGCGCGCTGGTTTGTCGAGGCTACAAGCGAAGACGAAGTGGTTGAAGCGACGGCCTGGTCGCGGGAACGCGGTCTGGATCTGTTTGTGCTGGGCGGTGGCAGCAACCTGCTGGTCGCGGACGGGGGATTCGATGGACTGGTGCTGCGGGTGGGATTGCGCGGGATTGCCCTGGCAGAGGCCTTGGACAATTCGGACAACAAGATCTATCAGGTTGCAGCGGGCGAAGATTGGGACGAATTTGTCGAACGTTCGGCTCAGGACAACTGCGCGGGGATCGAATGCCTGGCGGGGATTCCGGGCACGGTGGGTGGTACTCCAGTGCAGAATGTCGGCGCTTATGGGCAGGAGGTTGCTTCGGTGATCGAGCGGGTGCGGGCGTTCGACCTGGGGGATCGTGTGTTCGTCGATTTCTCCGCCGCCGAATGTGGTTTTGGCTACCGCAAGAGCCGTTTCAACTCGACGGATCGCGGGCGATTTATTGTTACCGGGGTTGACTACCGGCTAACCTTAGGCGGCGCGCCTACTTTGAAGTATGCGGACCTGCAACGGGCGATTGCGGAGAGCCGGCCCGATGGAGGAGAGCCCAGCCTGGCGGAGGTGGCGGCGGCGGTGCGGCGGATTCGCCGTTCAAAGGGGATGCTGCTGGTGGAGGGCGAGGCTGACTGCCGTAGCGCGGGCAGCTTCTTCAAGAACCCAGTCATTGATGAGGACCAGTACCGGCGCATTGCCGCGTGCAGCAACAAAGAGCCGCCGCGCTTTCCCGCGGGAGTGGGACCTGGAGACAGCGGCCGGATGAAAGTGCCGGCGGCTTGGCTGATTGAGCAGGCCGGTTTTTCAAAGGGATATTCTGCTGGCGCGGCGGGCATTTCTTCGCGGCATACGCTGGCGCTCGTCAATCTGGGCGGTGCGAGCGCGGCCGAGATTCTGGCTCTCGCCAGCCAGATCGCGGACGCAGTTGAAGAACGCTTTGCCATTCGGTTGGAGATGGAGACAGTGTTGGTTGGCTTTTGAAGGTTGGAATAGAATGGCTGGTTGACTCATCAGAGGCTCAGGCACACTGGCGGTGTAAGTTTGAACATCCGATCTTTGGCTCGTTTCTTTCGGCAGCAAGTCATTTACATCGCCCTGGTCGCGATCATTTGCGCCATTTTCTGGAGCAGCGGAGTGCGAGTGAATATCGCGACGGTTCTGGTGTACACACTATGCATGGGGAACCTTGTCTCGCCCGCGGTAGGCTGGCTGGGATTCCTATATACAGAGAGGAGATTTCCTTACAACCTTCTGGTTTTCGTGCCAATCCTACTGGTGCTGACGGCCCCAATTTACTTGATTACTTCCGTGGTTGTGTGGCTGGTTGCTCCACCGGCCGCGCTGACGCTTTCGGAGCTGATTGCGGCGGGATGGAAGTTTTCGTTCGTAGCGACTTTGCTTTTCAGTGCTCCGTTGTTTCTGTTCAACACCACGAAGGATCGTCTGGAGCGGCGCAACGTAGAGCTCGAGCAGACGGTCGAGCGCGGGAGCGCACAGCTACAGATACAGGAGCAGGAATTTGAACGTGCTCGCGAAATACAGCAGTCGCTCTTGCCGAAAGATGTTCCCCAGCTTGCGGGATTCGAGGTGGCTGGAGCGTGGCAGCCGGCACGTTCGGTGAGCGGGGATTACTACGACGTGCTCAGGCTTGGCGACCACAGGCTTGGAATCTGCATTGCGGATGTGGTCGGAAAAGGGGTATCGGCGGCGCTGCTGATGGCCAATGTGCAAGCGGCAGTACGCGCATTTGCAAGCGGCTCAGAGAGCCCGGCTCAGGTGTGCGCCAAGGTGAACAGTCTTCTGCACGAGAACATCGCAACCGGAAAGTATGTCACGTTTCTTTACGGAATACTCGATGGTCAAGCTCGGACGTTTCAATACTGCAACGCCGGACATCTCTACCCGATTCTCATTTCTCGCGGCGCCGCTCAGATGCCGGACTCAGGCGGCGCGGTGCTCGGGGTGTTTCCAGATTGGAGATACGAAGATGCAACGATTGATTTGAAGGGCGGGGACCGGCTGCTGCTGTTCACCGATGGCATTACGGAAGCGTCGGATGCGAACGGGAATGAATTCGAAGAGACGCGCATTGCTGAATTTGCCGCGACCCACGCGGCGCTGTCGGCAAAGGAACTGAATAGCAAGCTGCTTGCGCAGGTGACCGCCTTTTGCAGCGGACATTTCCAGGACGACGCAACGCTGCTCGTAATAGCCGCAGGCTAGACATCTCCATGCCATCGTCAACTGCTTCGCCCTGGAGGAAGCATCGTTGCCGCAGACCGCAGTCGGCCAGCCATCGGTTTCAGCTTTCCACGCAGAGCAAAAACCGCCGTACGCTGGTACCCTAAATCCAGACATGAACGACAATTTGCACCAGCTACGCTGTTTCGGATGCGGGGCGCGGGTCGAGGGCGCGAAATCGAGCCCGGACTTCCGCTGCTCGCTTTGCGGAGACCTGTTTGAAGTGGAGTATCCCGGCTGGGTAGAGCGCAAGGGCCATGACCGTCCCAACCCCGGTGCGTTGAAGTGGCTGTGGCGCGAGCGGCGCTGTTCCAGCGAGGCGCTTGATAACTCCGGCGTGTGGCGGTTTCGCGAGCTGTTGCCGATTCTGGAAAGCTTTGGCGATGCGGTAACGCTGCGCGAGGGGAATACGCCGCTTTATCACCTGCCGCGGGCCTCGAAAGCGCTCGGGATTGACCAGCTCTATGCCAAGCACCAGGGAATGAATCCGACAGGATCGTTCAAAGACACGGGCATGACCTCGGCGCTGAGCGTTGCCAAAGAGCGAGGATTCGAGTGGGTGGCGTGTGCGTCGACGGGCAACACCTCGGCCTCAATGGCCGCCTACGCCGCGCGCGCGGGAATGCGCAGCCTGGTGCTGATTCCCGACGGCAAGATTGCCTGGGGCAAGTTGGCCCAGGCCATGGATTACGGCGCCGTCACCTGCCAGCTCAAAACCGACTTCGACGGATGCATGAAGATTCTGACCAAGGTTGTAAAGGAGGCGCGCATTTATCTGCTCAATTCGGTGAATCCGTATCGGCTGGAGGGGCAAAAGACGCCGGCATTTGAGATTGCGGAGGCGTTCGACTGGAACGTGCCCGACCACCTGATTGTGCCGGGCGGAAACCTGGGGAACAGTTCGGCGTTGGGGAAGGGCTTTCGCGAGATGCGCGAGCTCGGGCTGGTGGGACGCTTGCCGCGCATTTCAGTGATTCAGGCGGCCGGCGCGAATCCGCTGGTGCGAAGCATGGCAGATAACCGCGGCGCAACATTGGAGCCGGTCGAGGCGCATACACGGGCCACGGCTATCCGGATCGGCAATCCAGCTTCGTGGCGCAAGGCGGCGCGGGTGATTCAGGAAACGGACGGCTGGTGCCTGGACGTAACCGAAGCGGAGATCGCGATCGCCAAAGCCGAATTGGGTTCAGAAGGGCTAGGCTGCGAGCCGGCCTCGGCGGTCACGCTGGCGGGGTTGAAAAAGCTGCGCGCGCGGGGCGCGGTTGCTTCAGGCGAGACGGTGGTGTTGGTGCTTACCGGGCACACCTTAAAGGACGCCGACTACACAATCGATTTCCATCGCGGAACACTGCTGACGGATGAGGAGAAAGTCGGCAACGAGGCGCTGATCGAAAGTCTGCGGCGCAATGCAATTGTGGTTGAGGCCACGCCGGAGGCGGTGCTGGCCACCATCAAGGGCAGAGTGCAATGAGCGACGAGCTAAAGCCTCCAAGCGGATGCGTGCGGATGCGTCTGCCGGGCACCTCGGCCAATCTTGGCCCAGGATTCGACTCTGCCGCTGTCGCCCTGGACTTCTATCTGGAGATCGAAGCAGAACCGGCTGCGGAGTTCTCGATTTCGGCGACCGGGCGCGATGCGGAGCGCTGTTCGACGATTGAAGATAACCTCATTCTCGGTATTTATGAGGGGCTGCTTCGCTACCACGGCAAGCCGGTAGTTCCTCTGGCGATTCGAATGGCGAACGGGATTCCGCTGGGCATGGGCTGCGGATCGTCTGCGGCAGGACGCTTGGCTGGCATTGCCCTTGCTGTGCATTTCGGCCAGCTTAATTGGAGCGCCGAGCAATACCTTGAAGAAGCCGCTGCCCTCGAAGGGCACCCGGACAATGCCGCGGCATGCTGGTTTGGCGGTTTTGTTGTTGCTGCCAGCGAAGGCAGAACGGTGCATGTGGCCCATGTCGTTCCGCCGGCCAGGTGGCGCCCCATTATTGTTCTTCCCGGTGAGCCGCTCTCGACAAGCACGGCCCGCGCCATGCTGCCGACAACCTATACCAGCGCCGACGTGGTGGCCAACATTCAATCGTCGGCGATGCTGGGGCTGGCCTTTGCGCAGGGCCGCGCCGACCTTCTGCCCATCGCCATGAGGGACCGCATTCACCAGCCATACCGGGCTGAGGTTTGCCATTTGCTTCCGCGGCTGCTGCCTCTGCCGGGGAATCACGGAATCCTTGGCGCGGCCTTGAGCGGCGCGGGGCCTGCGATGCTGGTGGTTGTCGATTCCGAGGCAAGCCTCGGTGAGGCTTCCACTGCGATCCAGCAGGCGCTCGAAGGCATGCACAAGTATGAACTGCTGGTATGCCGCTTTATAGCGGATGGATTCAGCCAATTCATCGAGTCGCGGGCCGATTCCGGAGTTCGGCCGGCATCCAGCAGCTCTTGAGGGCAGCGGTGAACTGGTTATTATTTAGGTAATACCAGCCGTGTGCTGTTACCTATTTAGATAGTCACCTGCGTTGGTTACTAATTGTGGTACCTAAGATAGCTTGCTATTTAGCTGTGGAAGAAATAAATTCGCTTCGTGGGCAGTTCTGGGGGAGGGCTGCTCTAGCGCCCGTGATCCTTTTGGGGTCCGGGCGCTTTAATTTGCGCGCACAGAAGCCAATCTTTCAGCAAGTCTTTGTTTATAAGATGGTTACGCCGATCACGGCTTGCGCCGATCTTGCCTTGGGTGTTTATGACCCTGGCGCAAATTGCGACTTTTGACCGCCCCGGCGCATCGCATGAGGGTACGGTTTCCGGTACACTTGGTGCAGAGGCGGATACCGCGAGGGGGATCATGGCTGGATCGGGTGTTTTGGAAGTGAGCGACGCGACGTTTGACCTGGAAGTGCTGCAAAGTGAGCAGCCGGTTCTGGTTGATTTTTGGGCAAATTGGTGCGGACCGTGCAAGGCGATTGCGCCCTCCGTCGATGCGGTGGCTGCCGCCTATGCGGGAAGGCTGAAGGTTACCAAAGTGAATGTGGATCAGAATGGCGCCGCGCCTTCGCGCTTCGGCATTCGCGGAATTCCGGCGCTGCTGTTTTTCAAGGGTGGCAAAGTAGCCGATCAGATTGTAGGGTTTGTGCCTCAGGATGTGATTGAGGAGAAGGTTAACAAGTTGTTGGCGTAAGCAATGTTCATGGATTTTGTGGCTTGGAGTTTGGAAGGCCCGGTGACAGCCGAGCTTTTTTGCGTTTGAATCATGCTCTGGTGTGGAGAGTCAGAAGTTCTTTACAGAAGTACGCGACGGAAATGCAGGTCCCCGCCACGGCGGGCAGGCTTTCGACTCTCCGCTGCAGAACGCTTCGCTCAGGATGACGGCCTCTTTGGGGGTTTCGTGTATGCGGCATTTGGTGAACGAGCTTCAGACTCGGGATACTATGTGCAAATGTATGCGATTCCCAGCCATCGGTGGGGCATCTAAATTGATCTCTTCAAGTAGTAGACGGACGAGCTAATAGCCACCTCGTGCTGCGGATGGAAGCGACCGTGTGAGGGGCTCAAGACCGAGGCGCTTGCGACATTCCTCGAGCATGGCTTCGGTTCGCGTGGCTCCCACGCGGCTCACGCCAATGGCACGGACGGTCAACAGAGTATCGAGATCTCGAATTCCGCCTGCCGCCTTGATCTGGACTGCCGACGGGGAGTATTTGCGCATCAGTTCAAGATCGGGCAGAGTTGCGCCGGTGGGCGCGTAGCCTGTCGAAGTTTTCACCCAGTCGACGCCGATTTCTCCGCATATCTGGCACAAGCGAATCTTGGAAGCATCGTCGTGATAGGCATTCTCGAAGATCACTTTGATTCTTGCTCCCTCGCCATGGATGATTTCGGTCAGGTCGGATATCTCATTCTGGACATACTGCCAATCCGCGCTACGGGCCCTGCCGATGTTGATCACGACGTCCAGTTCCTGACCGCCGTCCTTGAGCGCCTGTCGGGCTTCAGAGAGTTTGACGGCGGTGGTGTGGCCGCCATGCGGAAACCCAATTGTGGTGCCGGCATTGACCGTGGTTCCAGCCAGCAAGTCAACGCATCGGGCTAGGTAGTAGGGCATGATGCACACGCTTGCCGTGTTATATCGAATCGCCAAGGCACAGCCTTCTTCCAGCTCTTGAGTGGTCAGGGAGGGATTGAGAAGGGAGTGATCGATCATTTTGGCAATAGCTTCGTAATTGTAGGAGTCCGTCACAACTCATCTCCAGAATGCGGCTGGACGTTGAAGCGGCAGGAACCGGCTTGCTGCGCTAAGCGCGCCCGCTCTTCAATGCGATCGATATAGATTGGTAATAGCGGCATAGGGGTTGTCGTGAGCCCGGACAGGAGGCAAGACCGCCTGCTGTCTGGGGGATAACAACGATTGTCCGCATGCGGATCAGAAGAAACCGGAATCACAACGAGAACGCCACGGCGCAACCTGCTTCCGGCTGCGCCGTGGCGTTTATTGCGTTGGTATTCGTAATGGCCCGGCTATTGCACGTCGCTCACCTTACCGTCTTTGAAGGTGACCTTCATCCCGTTGTAGTAGTAGATGGTCTTCGGTCCGAGATCCGCGACCCTTGTAGGTGCACCGAGCGCGGCCTTTACCTGGTCTTTAGTCTGGCCCATCTCGACGGATGCTGGCGCGGCTCCGGCGGGAGGCGCGGCGGGCGTGTCGGCTGAGGCTACCTGGGCCGATGTATCCGATGGAGCGGGGGCGTTGCTTGCCTCGCCGCCACCGGCAGCCGATTCGGTGGTCACGTCCTTCTCGGCCTGGTCGCCCTGCTGGTCGGTCTGCTGAACCTGGGCGGCATCGCTCGGATCGGGCGGAGGCGCAACCGCCGCATAGGCAGCTTGAACCGGTTTGGCTTGCGCTGACGGCGGAGCGGCGGGAATTCCACCCGTGCCCTGCTTGGATTGCAGATCCTGGAGGCCCTGGTCGATGGTCTCGCGCATGTGGTTCTGCATCTCCTGCAGGTCGGTCAAATTGACCGCAACGGTGAGAGAAATCTGGCACTCGGGGTTTCCCTTGCTGGAGAGAACGACCAGATTCGCCGTGGTGGCGTCGGAGGGAGGCGCAGTCCTCAACTGGAGCGCATCGCCATCGCTGACGGTGCATTCCTGCCCGGATGCATCGGTGACATCGAGGCTGCCGCCAGCCACAAAGACATGCGGACGGCCGTCACTCAAGAGGCGCGCGATGCCGCTGGAACCGGGGTCAACATCAGCCCCCGACGCGTTCTGCGTGGCTTCCTGGTTCTCAAGCGCAAGCTGGTTCTTGACCTCTTCGGCGATCATTGCCTTGACCTCGGGGGTGAGCACCGGCTGTCCGCCTGCCCCGCCGGGAGTGCCGTCTACTTCCTGTGCTTCCTGGTGAGCGGCATACTCTGCCTGCAAATCCTGGGAGATGATGTAGTCGGTCAGCCAGAACGCAGCCGAGGGGTAAACCGGATAGGGCTGGAAGTAGTATCCGTAGCGGCCATACCAGGGAGCGCCTCCCCATCCCCAACCGTAGGCGATGGGCGCGGCCCACGGATTGTATGCCCATCCGTAGAAGCCGGGGCCGTA
>CAZSVJ010000030.1:0-19374 GCA_964610185.1 uncultured Occallatibacter sp.
CGATACGTTCGCGCAAACGCTCGGCCCGGCCGCGCTCCGATTGGGAATCGTAGTAGATGTGGGCGTGATACTCCGCGATCGCGCCTGGATCGCCTCCGGTTGCCCGCACCGCGGCAAGTTTTTCGGTCATTTGCAATCCACCCCGTCAATACGAATAATCGAGAATGTCGCCGTCGAGGATCGGGATTGCCGGATCCAGTTCCTGAATCAGCGAGCCCGCAACGGGACCGCCGTCCGGTCCGAGAGGCATCGGGGCCAGCGGCGGCGGCGACACCAGATCGCGATAGTTTTTCATCGCCAGCTCATTGCCGAGGAATACGCATTTGCAATAGTCGGGATCGGCATAGAGGAAATACCGCCTGCCGTCCTTGGTCCGGGCCACGAAAGTGCGTGGCGGCAACAGCCGTAGCCGCTCGATCTGCGCCGGCGTATTTGCCGGGCGCATGACGAAACCGACGTCCTCCAGCTTCATGTCCTTGCCTTCCTGACCGGCATGGGCCGTGCCGCCGAACAGGCTGAAAACGAGGAAGGCCAGAACGCGTGCGCGATCAGGATGCATGCAAATCCTCAGGGATGCGGTGCATTTTTGCGGACCTTGCCGAACCGGTTCGAGAGCCATAAAGCCGCGACCAGCACGCCGAGCGCAGTGGAGATGCTGTCGCCGGGAGGCGGCGGCAGCGGCGGAAAGAAGATGCGCAGCAGCACGCCGCCGACGATAAAATTGAACCAGCCCCACAGCACGTTGACGGTCGCCGACGACTCGCCAACGCCCCGCGGAGATGAAAATGGCGTCTGAAATCTGTTGCCGCAGACGCCTTGCACGAAATGCGGCACGCCGTTGGCCAGAAAGGCGCCGGCGACGAAGTGCGCGAGATAGTCATACCACGGCATGATACGTTCCCCTGTTTGCCTCTGGGTTCAGCGGCAACGAGCCCCATTCCCGGCCTATCAAAGCCCGACACGCCGCGATCTTGCAAGACGCGGGCCGACGCCACATCCTGCTGAGCAGGCGTGCTTCAACGCCGGCACCGCGGGAGGTTCCGGAGACGGGCAACTGGGCTGCGGGATTGCACGCGGTTGAAGGCGTGCCGCCCGGCATTCCAGCCCCGGCGGAGCTGTCGCGCATGGCCAACGAAATCTTCAATGCGTTGCCTCAACCGCTCCAGCGGCCTGTTGCCAGCGCAGCAGCAGCCGTGTTGCCGCCGAACTCCGCCGTCACCGGTAATCCCCATGCGGCTGTGCCCAGTCCGACCGCTCCGCCAATTCCGGGCCTGTTGTCTGGACTGAGCGAAGCACACCCTGGAGCGTTCGTCGAGACGCCAGACAGGGGCGCTGCGCCAAGAGTCAGCCCTGATGCTCCAGTGGCGACTGGCGTAGCTGTGCCCGGCGGCGGAGTTGACCCGGCGGCCGGCGCGCCATTTGCATTTCTCGCGGACGCGCGGCCGCTTTTTGTGGAACCGGTCCCAGAATCGGCTCCCGCAAATACGCCGTCCCATGCATTTGGGAGCTCGGCTCCCAGCGACGAGGGGTTTGCGGCCATTCCATTTTCTTTGGTTACGCAGGTTCAACCGTCCCAGTTCGCTCAGTCTCCTCAGCCGCCTGCGCCGGCGGTCCCAGGCACATTGGGTTTTGTCGATTCATCGGCGATCCCGGCATTTTCCTTTTTTGAAGATGCGCGGCCGCTTTTTTCAACGCCGCCAACAATTCCAGGTCCCGTGCCGGCCGGTACAGCGCAGCCGACTGCCGCTCCCAATGCGGATTCCACTGGCGCCGGCAGTCCTTTTGCATCGCCGCTCGACCTAAATGCGCCGCAGCTCTCGGGGACCGTGGCTCATGCGCCGGATTATCGCGCTCCGGCTTCACACGATTCTCAAAGCCAGCCTCGGCCGCTGTATCCGGCAAATCCTGTGCCGGTGGTGGCTCCAGGCGCGGACCAGTCCCCGATCCTGCCCGATCTCGGCCTCTCTTCCTATTCATTCGATGTCGAGGCGATTCGACGCGATTTTCCGATTCTGCGCGAAGTGGTCAACGGGCATCCGCTGATCTGGCTTGATAACGGAGCCACGACACAGAAGCCGCAGTCGGTCATTGACCGCATTAGCTTCTTTTACGAACACGAAAACTCGAATGTGCATCGCGCCGCGCATGAGTTGGCCGCGCGCGCTACCGATGCGTACGAGTCCGCGCGCGAGAAGACGCGCCGCTTTCTCAACGGCGGAGCCACGCGCGAAATCGTCTTTGTCCGCGGCGCCACCGAAGCCATCAATCTCGTTGCGCAAAGCTGGGGACGCCGCAACATCCAGAAGGACGACGAGATCGTGATCACTTGGCTTGAGCATCACGCCAACATCGTACCTTGGCAGATGCTATGCGCGGAAAAGGGCGCTCTGCTTCGCGTTGCGCCTGTGGACGATTCCGGACAAGTGCTGCTCGACGAGTACGAGAAGCTGCTCGGACCAAAGACTCGCCTCGTCTCCATCGCCCACGTTTCGAATGCCCTGGGCACGATTGTGCCGGTCAAGCAGATGGTTGAGGCCGCTCATCGTCACGGGGCGCGCGTGCTCGTGGACGGCGCGCAGGCAGTGTCGCACATGCGCGTCGATGTGCAGGCCATCGACTGCGACTTCTATGTCTTCTCCGGTCACAAGGTGTTCGCGCCGACCGGCATCGGCGTGCTCTATGGCAAGTCCGACGTTCTGGACAATATGCCGCCATGGCAAGGCGGCGGCAACATGATTCAGGACGTCACCTTTGAGAAGACGCTTTACCAGCCGCCTCCGCAGCGATTCGAAGCCGGAACTGGAAACATCGCCGACGCGGTTGGCATGGGCGCGGCAATCGATTATCTCGATCGCGTCGGCATCGCCAATGTCTCGCGCCACGAGCATATGCTGCTCACCTGCGCAACGGCGGCACTCGAACGCATTCCAGGGCTGCACATCATCGGCACTGCGAAGGAGAAAGCCGGCGTGCTTTCGTTCGTCATGGATGGCTTCCGAACCGAAGAGATTGGCGACTATCTGAACCGCAAGGGCATAGCTGTGCGCGGCGGTCATCACTGCGCGCAGCCGATCTTGCGCCGCTTCGGTGTGGAGAGCACGCTCCGTGCAACCCTGGCTCTCTACAACACCTGCGAAGATTTGGATGCGCTGGTCGCCGCTCTCTGGGATTTGCGCCAGGGGCGCAACCCGGGACTGGTTTGATTGGAAGCGGAAGGCTATTCTCGTTGGACCGAACAGAGAGGACTTGAGTCCGAATGACAGCTGGTTCAATTGCCGTCGGTGATTTTGCGCCACTGCCCGGTTGGCGCGGCTGCGGCAGGCGCGGAGAAGTCTATTTTAGTGCGAGGCAGGACGATCAGATCGACGCGGCGATTCTGGGCGCGGCCTTCCGGTGTGCCGTTGCCGGCGACGGGATGAAACTCGGCGTAACCGGCGGCGGAAATACGCTCCGGGGGCATGGCCTTTAGGTCGAGAAAGAGGCGGGCGATGTGGGTGGCGCGGGCCGCGGAAAGCTCCCAGTTGGAATCGAACGCGGCGGTGTGGATCGGTATGTTATCGGTGTGGCCTTCGATGCGGAGGCTGTAGGCTGTGGCGCCCAGCGCGGAGGCAATCTGACGCAGCGTGGCGATGGTTTCAGGCTTGGGGATTGCGGAACCGGAGTCGAAGAAGCCTGCTTCGCGCAAGCTGATGACAAGGCCGTCCCGGCCCATTTGGATGGAGACGGTGTGCTGGGCGACCTGCTTAGAGAGCAACTGCTCCATTTCTCGCTGGATCTTGCCCAGGTCATCGTGGACTCTTGCCGGCGCGAGCACGTCCTCTCCCATGACGATGTTGACGGGCAATGCCGGCTCATCGACACCGCTGCCGCCGCTGGCGCTGCCTTTCAGAGGCACCGCTCCACCGAAAATGCCGAGTGTGCGAAAGGCTGCGTTGATGGAATTCGACACTTGCATCTGCTTTTTCTGATCGGCTTTCGACGCGGAGTAGAGAACGACGAAAAAGGCGAAGAGCAAGGTGATGAAATCGGCATACGAGACGAGCCAGCGCTCGTGATTGGGACGCCGCCGGTCAGGACGCCGGCTCATGCTGCGCGTTCCTTTTTTTGCGAGCTGGTGTCATGGAGAAATCCGGCCAGCTTGACTTCGAGCATGCGCGGATTCATGCCCTCCAGAATGGAGACCACGCCTTCAAGCATCATTTCGCGGCGTAGCTGGGCGTCTCGTATGCGGATGCGCATTTTGCCGGCGAAGGGAAGAAAGAAAAGGTTGGCGAGGCCCACGCCATAGATGGTTGCCACAAAGGCTACAGCAATGCCGCGGCCCACCTCTTGCATATTGTCGAGGTGCTGCATGACCTGAATGAGGCCGAGCACCGCGCCGAGAATTCCGATGGTGGGCGAGAAGCCTCCGGCGGACTCGAAGACCATGGGGAGCTGGTCTTCGGATTCCATCGCGGAGTCGAGGCTGACCCTCATGATCTTGCGCAGCTCGGCGGGTTCGGTGCCGTCGACGGCGAGCATGAGAGAGCGCTTCAGAAATGGGTCCTGGATTGTCCTGAGGTCTACGTCGAGCGAGACGACGCCCTGGCGGCGAGCCTTGTTGGCGAAGGCAAGCAGCATGGTGAGGATTTCGTCGTTCTCTTTGCGGGGCGCGCCAAAGACGTGCGCCAGGCTCTTGAACGAGCTGACGACAGTGGGAAGCGGAAACTGTAGAAGGATAGCGCCGAGTGTCCCGCCGAAGACGATGAGGGCCGCGGTCGGCTGTAGGATCTGGCCCAGATTTCCGCCCTCCATGAGCAGCCCGGCAACAATGCCGAGGAGCGCCAGAAGAACTCCGCCGATGCTTCCCTTATCCATTAGTGACCTTCTTCATGCAAAGTTCCTCGAGAAGCGGTGTGCGGAACATACGGAACCCCCGATTAAGTCTCATTTTCAGCGACCCGTTCCCTCAGGGGCTAAAGCCCACGTTCTTTTTGTTGCATCTGTGGCACGACTAAAGTCGTGCCCTTTCAGAACATCCCCTTGATCAACGGTCGTCGAACCATCGACTGAAACCTGTCGATGGGGAAGCCGGGGTTCACCGGAGATCGGTCGAGATCGAGTGCTGCGGTGAAGCCTGCGCCGCGCTGCCTGAGACGTCGAGACTGCTGATTGAAACAACGCGCTGCACGTCGCCCAATGAGGACATGCGCCGCGCCACTCCTGCCAATAGCCGGGCGCGATAGGCAAGCACGCGCTCCGTCACCTCGTCGCAAGTCTCGCGCACAATCAGCTTTTCTCCATTGATGAGCGTGAGCATTGTGTCCGGCGAGGCTTCGGCGGTCTTGATCAAGTCGCTGTTCAGAACCATTGGCATTCCGTTGAGCCGGGTAAGATCGATCATGGCCGTGTAACTCCTTGGCTGATGTTATCGGCGGGGGGCGCGAAAGGTTAAAGAATTAGAACCGAAGTGCTGTAAGTGTACGGACATGGGACACATTGCGCGGGGTGGTAAAGTCCACCAACGCAGCGCCGAAAAAGGGTCCAGATGCGACGGTAACCAAACCGAGAACAGCAGCCCAGAGAAACACAAAATATGGGCGCGCTCAAAGTGAAAGTCCGTAATTCAACGCGTCCAACAAGGAGCATCCCATGTCCCTGGGAGTCTTAAATAACATCTCCGCTATGTATGCGGAAAACAACCTGAATAACACCACCAACAGCCTGAACACCGTGCTGCAACAGTTGTCTTCGGGTTCGAAGATCAACTCTGGCGCGGACGATGCTGCCGGTCTTTCATTGGTCAATGGTCTCCAAGCCAATTCACAAGCCCTGGCCCAGTCGCAAACCAACGCCAAAGAAGGCGTAGGCCTGCTGCAAGTTGCCGATGGCGCGCTCTCGCAAGTGACAAGCCTGCTCAACCGTGCCGTTACGCTGGCTACCGAAGCCTCGAACGGTACCCTAAATAGCTCGCAAGATACCGCGGCTAACCAGGAATACCAGTCCATCCTGTCGGAAGTCTCGAACATCGGTTCCACGACCACATATAACGGTCAAGGCGTCTTCGGATCGACCACCAACATCTATACCGGCGACTCTTCCGTAGCCGGCTCTTCAGTCAACGCCCTCAACATCCGCACGCTGTCTTCGTCCAACCTGGGCGACACGGGCGGGGTGATGGCTTACACCTCCGGCTCCAGCGGCGGCAGCGTGTTTGTCAACCTGTCCAACAACGGCGTCAATGCGGCTTCGACCGATAGCTTGGGCGCATCGACAGCCACCACCACCTTGGCCGTCAACTACATGACCACCGGCGCCAACGGCACAGCAGTGCAGGCCACCGCGAACATCAGCGTGGGCGCAGGCACGGCCTATGCCAACACCGCAAACGGCTTGATCAGCGCGATCAACAGCTCCGGCCTTGGAGTGACGGCCAGCTTCGGCACGGCAGCATCGGCCGGCGCCAACTCAACCAGCGCAGCTAGCTCTGCCAACACCGCGCTCGGCGGCAGCACAGACACCGGCATCATTATCTCCGGCACAGGTCTGGGCACCGGCGGCAACGGCGCGGGCTCTGTAGGCACCCTGACTGTCGGGGGCGTAACGGATACGCTGGCTGGATCCCTTGCGATCACCGGCTCCAATGGCACCGTGCACACGGTTACTCTGGGCACCGCCAACTCCACCGATACGCTGTCCAACCTGGCCAACACCATCAATACTGCCGCCTACGGCGTTACCGCAGCGGTGAACACATCGGTTGTCGACGGAAATGCTGTGGGCACCGTGCTGACCTTCACCTCGGCGAACTCCGCGGTGAGCGTCGCCGGAACCAGTGTCACGGATGCGTCTACAGCGACCGCTATCACAGCGGGCAATGACGGCTCAGCGACAGCCTCGGGAACGTCCGCTTTGCTTGCCGGAGCACTTACAGTGGCCACCGTCACGGTCAACGCGCCCAACCAGATATTGGGTGGGACGATGACCTTAACCGGCGCCAACGCTACTGCTCAGATAGCGCTCAATGCGATCACTGGCATTAGCGCCACAGGCGGCACTACCTCGACCCTCACCCTGGGCGTGGCGGGCGCTACCGACACGTTGGCTAACCTGGCCAACACCATCAATAACAACCAGGCAACAGGCGCTAACCTGACCGCCACGCTCAACAGCACTGGCACAACCCTGACAATTACGAACACCGCCGGCTACACGCCAGGTGCATCAAGCACCGCTGGGGTGGGATCGATCACTGCCTCGGACACGGCTTCAGTTGACTCCCTTACGGGCACTCCAACCGCATCCGGCGTGGCAAGCAGCAGTGTCATCGGTACGCTAACGGGCCTGACCGCCACCAGCACCTACACGGCCGGCACGCTCAACATCGGCTCCAACGCAGGAATTACCCTCGGAACCGCGACGGGCACTTCCAAGACCGATACGCTGGCCGACATCGAATCCACCATCAACGCGGGCAAATATGGCGTAACCGCATCGCTCAACACAGCGGGCACGGTTCTGTCATTCAGCTCAGCAAACTCCGCGGAAACGTTCAGCGTCTCCGGCTCTCCCACCGTAACCGCGACCAAGGGCTCGATTGCCGCAACGACGAACGTAGCTAACCAAAACCAGATCGGCACGGTGACCTTTACCGACACCGGTACGGTAGCGGGCGATCTACTCACCAGCGGAACTACGCTACAGGTCGGCGGCACCACATTCACCGCCACCAGCGAAACGCTAGCCGCGTTCGCAACCAGCATCAACAAAGCAAACGACGGCTATACCGCCACCGCCGCCGTGGGTACGGGAACTGGAGCAAACGCCGCCGAGACCCTGACGCTTGTCTCGACAAGTGCCGCCACGCAGAGACTTGGCATTACCTCGACCCTCACGAACGCCACGCACACCGGAACCGCGGTAGCAACCACCGATTCGCCGTCTGTCGGGAGCTCAGCCTATTACAGCGTTGGCATCTCCGGCACCATAACGGATACCTCAACCAGCGGCGGCGTCCTGAACACGGGGATCGTCTCCAACTCAACCGGCTCCGGCGGAATTGCAACCACCAGCTACTCCGATAGCGCCGGCGCGTCCCTGAGCAGCACCGACCTGTCCAACCAGGCCGATGCGCAAGCTTCTCTCAGCTTGCTCGACAAGGCGGTTACCGACGTTTCCGCGCAAGACGGTTACATCGGCGCGCAGATCAACCAGCTGAATGCGGTTAGTTCCGTGCTCAGCACGCAGCAGGAGAATGTGACCTCTGCGCAGAACGCGGTGCAGGCTACCGATTACGCGTCGGCAACCTCCAACATGTCCAAGTACGAAATCCTCAGCCAGACCGGCATCTCGGCACTGGCCCAGGCCAACAGCATGTCTCAGGAAGTCACCAAGCTGCTCCAGTAAGCGGACGGTCCGCTGCCAACCAGCAGCCAGCCAACCTCGGAAGGGCGCCTCGAAAGGGGCGCCCTTCTTTACGTAAGCGAGCATGGAGTTGCGTGGATCGGCGGTCTGGGAAGAAGCAAAGAATGCACGTTCAACAAAGCACGACGCCGTAATGGGGTTCTACGGACTCCCACCCATCGGACAAAAACAAATACGTCCGATACATGGGGCACAGATCTGGAAATGGCGTGCGCAGGCTAATGCTTTGGCTCCTCAAGCCGATGAAGTCCTTAGGCGTGCAGGGTTTTAGGCCGCCTCTCAAATTAAGGCATTTCAACGTTCTGAAGGTTTTCCAATCCGCTCCAGAGCCGGTTGGTTCTTCGGCTGCTTGAGTTTAATACGGAGAGAACAATGGGTACAGTTGGAATTAGTTTCGGTTCGCCGACCAGCGGCGCCGGATTCGACGTGAGCACTACCGTGGCCCAGATCGTGGGCAATCTGCAAAATGTGGAGACGCCCTGGAAGACGCAGTTGGCTTCATTGCAGGCGCAGGATACTTCGATTTCCAGCCTGGGCACGCTTTTCTCAAATCTCTCCAACGACATGAGCTCGCTGACCGACCTTGAGGGAATTCTGGCGGAAAAAACAGGCTCCAGTTCCGACACCAATGTGGTGGAAGTGACCGCCGCCACTGCCGGAGCCCTTGCGGGAACGCACACGGTCGAGGTGACGAGCCTGGCCACCACATCCAGCGGCTACCTGGCCGCGGTAACCAGCGCCTCCGATACTCTGGCCGGGTCCATCACGCTTCAGGTGGGAACCAACGGCACGCCGGCAACGATTACGCTGAGTTCTTCGAACAACACGCTCTCCGGGCTGGCCGCGGCCATCAACTCCTCCGCGGTGGGCGTGACCGCGAGCGTGCTGACCGATTCCAGCGGTTCGCGGCTGAGCTTGGTCTCAGCCACTTCGGGCGCGGCGGGCAATATCGTCGTCAATGCGAATTCGATCACCGATACCAGTTCGCTGCTGGCTTACTCCGGCTCAGCCGGGAGCGCGACGCAAACCTCAACGGGCACGCTGGCTGGAATTGTGAACGCAGGCGATAGTCTCGCCGGCGAAATCTCAATTCAGGTAGGATCGGGCACGGCAGAATTCGTCTCTCTGGGCTCTGCGCCGAGTGGCGGAGCGGCCGTCAACACCCTCTACACCGGCACCAGCGTCAACACTCTGGCCAGCCTTGAGAGCTTCATTACCGCCAACACGGCAACACTCGGCGTCACGGCTTCGGTTGTCACTGCCAATGGAGTATCGAGCCTGTCGTTGTTGTCCAATACCGCGTTGTCCGCCGCCGGGACGCTGACCGTCAAGTCAAACATCATGGATACCAGCGACGCGTTGGCTTACGCTTCTCCGGTTTCGGGCGCCGACGCCAAGCTTACGGTGGACGGAATCAATTTGACCAACGCCTCCAATACGGTGGCCAATCTTATTCCCGGCATCACCCTCCAACTGCTGGCTCCAAGTTCGAACGGCGAGCAGGTTCAGGTGGTGATTGGCAACGACAATACCAATGTCGAGAGTACGGTGAATCAATTCGTCACCGACTACAACTCGCTGATGACGGCCATGAACACGCAAGACGGAAACACCAGCTCGGGGACGCCGGAGCCGCTGTTCGGCTCTCCAACGCTTTCGCTGCTTCAGCAGCAACTGCTGAGCGGGCTCAATACGGTCAATCCCAACGGAAGCCTGGCTCCAATCGCCAGCACTCCAGGAACCACGCTCTCCGGCTCAATTTCCATCGCAGTTGCCGGTGGCACGGCCGAGAACTTCGTCTTCGGCGCAGCCCCCGTTCCGCCGCTGGCCAACACCACTTACACCGGCGCAGCCACCGCAGACAATACGCTCTCCGGCATGGCCAGCGCCATCAATGCGGCCAACCTGGGGTACACGGCTACCGTGGTGACCGCCAGCGGTCAATCGAGCCTGACGCTGACCTCTCAAACAGCGGGCGCAAGCGGTGCGTTGAGCGTGAGCTCCAAGATCGTGGCGGTGAGCGATGCCCGTCTGAGCTACTACGATGAAAGCCCTTATACCGCTACCACGGCCGATAGCGGCGCCACGACAGCGATTGCCGGAGCCAGCGATGCTCTCTCCGGCTCCATCGCAATTCAAATGGGGAACGGCACGACGCAGACAATCGCAGTGCCGGCGCATTCAGCCACGTCTCCGAGCAACACGCTCTCCGGCTTGGCCGGCGCCATCAACGCGGCCAACATCGGGGTCACGGCCTCGTTGAATACAGTAGCAGTAGGGAAAAATGCCATCGGCACCATCCTTACCTTGACCTCCGGAACCGTGGGCAGCGCCGGGGCCTTGGCAGTGACCTCCAATCTTCTCGATACCACCAACACCACGAGCTCAACCCTGGCCTATACGAACTCGTCGGACATCAACAGCCTGACCGGCCTGGGCATCAGCGTCAACAACGATGGGTCGATCACGTTCGACGCCACATCGCTCGATTCGCTGCTCAACACGGATTACACCGGCGTGGTCGGCTTCTTCCAAAACTCGAACAGTTGGGGGCAGAACTTCTCCACTATGCTCACCAACGCGGGGACGGGCACGGCGACCGGCATTTTGTCGCTAGCGTCAAGCTCCAACAGCAACATCGAATCCACGCTCAATGCGGACATCTCCAAGGAAAACACCTACATCTCGGCGCAGCAGACCAGCCTGACAGCGGAACTGAATAGCGCTAACGAGATCATGCAGGAACTGCCCTCGCAATTGGACGGCGTCAACGAACTCTACTCGGCAATCACCGGCTACAACCAAAATCAGGGCGGCTAAGGAGATCTATCGCGATGGGAAGTTATCAGCAGTGTGTACTGGAAAGCGCTTCGGCGGTGGATCTGGTTGTGGCGCTTTACGACGGCATGGTGCGTTTTCTTTACGCCGCCAGCGCCGCCGTCGAGCGCGGAGACGAAGCGGCCCGGCGGAATGCGGTGAAACGCGCCATGGATATTATCATTCACCTACAGGCCAGGCTGCGCATGGATGTGGGCGGGCGACCGGCGCAGGTGCTCAGCGAATTCTATGCGTCGATCTTCTCGGAGATTCTGCAGGCATCGCAATCGGCGTCGCAGCAGAAATTCGAGCACGCGATCGACTGCGTCAAGAACGTTCGCGATGCATGGCGCCAGGTTGCAAAGGACCCGGAAGTAAATCCGGCTCCGGCCCAGATTCTGGCAAACGCCGGGGGGCGCAGGCAATCGGGCTTTGACAACGACGAATACGGCTCGGGTGGCGGCGGCTCAAGTTGGAATGCGTGAAAGACAGGGACTAGTCCCTGTCTTTATCATCCGGCGACGGTTAGTTCTTCTTCAAGTTGCTGCTTCTGGTAGAGGCTGGCGTAGTAGCCATCGAGCGCGAGTAACTCATCGTGGCGGCCCAATTCAACGATCCTTCCGTGGTCGAGCACCGCAATCTGGTCGGCATCGCGCACGGTTGAGACGCGGTGCGAGATGAAGATGGTGGTGGAGCCGGAAGTGTATCCGCCCGCCCCGCGAATCCCATTCAAAATGCGCTCTTCCGTGTAGGTGTCCACGCTAGACAATGCATCGTCGAGAATAAGAATCGCAGGCCGGCGAAGCAGCGCCCGGGCGATAGCGGCGCGTTGCTTTTGTCCCCCGGAGAGCGTGACACCGCGCTCGCCCACCATAGTCTCCAGGCCCTGCGGAAACTCTTCGAACTCCTGTCGTATGTGCGCGGCTTCGGTGGCATGGATCAACTCGTCCGCCGTCGCGTGCGGCGCGCCGAAGGTCAGGTTCTCGCGGATGGTCTCACTGAAAAGGAACGTCTCCTGGGGCACCAGGCCGATGTTGCCGCGCAGCGTCGCAAGCGGATAGTCGCGCACCGGACGGCCATCGATGAGCAGGGAACCGTCGGGCGCTTCAAAGAGGCGCGGGAGCAGGTTTACCAGCGTGGTTTTGCCTGAGCCGGTGGGGCCGACGATGGCCAGGCTCGAACCGGCGGGAACATGCAGCGAGATGTCGCGCAGCACCGGCGTGTCACCGTAGCTGAAGTTCAAATGACGGAGTTCGATCTCACCGCGAAGCGTGGTGCCGGCGGGAATCGTCGGATCGGCGGCGCTGTCGTTAATGGCCGGCTCGGCCTTTAACAACTCATCAATGCGCACCATAGAGGCGGTGCCGCGCTGGAAGAGATTCACGACCCAGCCCACGGCGATGATAGGCCAGATGAGCATGACCATGTAAGTATTGAAGGCCACGAACGCGCCCACGGTGATGCGATGCGCGAGCACTAGGTGGCCGCCGGCGAGCAACGTAATCACCATCGAAACGCCGAGGATGAATTCGAGAGTGGGCCAAAGCATGCCCATGAGTTGAACCAGCCGCAACGCTCGGGCAATGTACTCGCGATTGAGTTTTTCGAAGAGGCCGATCTGCGATTCCTCGCGCGCAAAGGCGCGGATCAGGCGCGCGCCGGAGTAGTTCTCCTGCGCCTGCGCGGAGATGTCGGAGAAGCTGGCCTGGATGCGCTCGAAACGGTCGTGGATGCGGGTTCCGAAGTACTGCACCAGGATGCTGGCGATAGGCATGGGTGCGAGCGCAACCAGAGTGAGAAATGGGCTGATCCGCAACACAAAATAGAGCGCGCCCACGGTAAAGAACACGGTGTTGGCGCTGTACATAAGAGCCGGGCCGAGCAAGTTGCGCACCGCCTGAAGGTCGTTGGTCATGCGGGCCATGATGTCGCCAGTGCGATATTTCTGATAGAAGCCCGAGTCCTGCTTTTCAAGGTGAATGAACAGGTCGTTGCGCAGGTCGAACTCGATCTCGCGAGAGATGCCAATCAGAATCCATCGCTGGGCATAGAGAAAGACGCCCTTTACGGCCGCGATTCCGACCAGCAGACCGGAGAAGATCAGAATCCCTTTGCGCGTGATCCCGTGGCTCATCCCGTCGATGGCCTTTTCCAGCACCTGGGGAAAGAACACCCAAACGGCATTGGTGGCAATACACGACAGCGTGCCCCACACGTATCCCCACCGGTAGCGGCGCATGTAACTGAAGAGGGGGCGCAGATCGCGAAGCATGGTTTTATTGTACGGGTACCGATGGGTGCATGGGATCGCCCGAGCCGGTCAAATCCTGCGTCCCTCCCGGTGGGAGAGGAGGAGAATAGCCCCGGATGGAGCGCAGCGCAATCCGGGGAAGCTTCCCAAACGAATTCGACCCCCCGTAGGGGCAGAGCGAAATGCCATCAGGCCTTCATCCGACGTTCATACAATTGCCCTGGAGTGAAGCGGTCCCTGCTTCGCACCGATATCACCTGGTGCTATGCTTCAACCATGGCAAATCGGGCAAAGAATCGCAAATAAAAGAGCGAGGCGTTTGAGGCCGTTCATTCCTCAGCCCTCGGGATGTTCAGGGCGGGCGCGATCGACAAGGCCACCATGCGAGAGTTCGACCAGACTTGCCTCTCGGTTCCCGTTGCGTTGGAGCCGCATCGGATCAAAAAGATTCGTGAGAGCCAGAAAGTCAGCCAGCCGGTCTTTGCCCGCTATCTCAATACAAGCGAATCTACCATCGAGAAGTGGGAGACCGGCGTCAAGCGGCCCAGCGGAATGGCGCTGAAGTTATTGGATATCGTGCAAAAGCACGGGTTGAAGGTGCTTGCTTGAGAGGTGCATGAACTCCGGCTGAGGTTACTTCACGATCGGCACGCGCAGATCGCCGCCGGTCATTTGCTTTGGTTCTTCAACCTTCAGAATCGCGAGCAGCGTGGGCGAGATATCGCGCAGTGAGCCGTCATTGCGCAGGCGGTAGTGAGGAGCTTCTTCAGCGACATAGATAAACGGGACGGGATTGGTGGTGTGTGCGGTGTGCGGACCGCCGGTGACCGGGTCGACCATCTGCTCGGCGTTGCCGTGGTCGGCGGTGATGAGCCAACTACCGTTCTTCTCTTTGATGGCCTTGTAGATGCGGCCGAGCTGCGCGTCGATTGCTTCGCAGGCCTTGATGGTGGGTTCCAGTTTGCCCGAGTGGCCCACCATGTCGGCGTTGGCGAAGTTCGAGACAATGACGTCGAAAGCTGTGTCGTTGACCGCCTTGATGATGGTGTCGGCGATGCCTTCGGCGCGCATCTCCGGCGCCAAATCGTAGGTGGCGACCTTGAGGGATGGAATCAGAATGCGCTCTTCGCCGGGGAAGGGCGTCTCGATGCCGCCATTGAAAAAGTAAGTCACGTGGGCAAACTTTTCCGTCTCAGCCACACGCAGGTTGCGCAGTTTATGCTGCGCGAGTACGTTGGCCAGGATGTTATCGAGCGACTCCGGCGGCATGATGAGCGGCAACTCGAATTTCTTGTCGTACTGCGTCATGCAAACGTAGAGCAGGTTCTTCGGAATCGCTGAGCGCGGAATGGTCTCGTCGAGCGATTCCCAACCATCCAAATCGCGCCCGCCGCTTTGATTAAGGCCGCTTTCGCGAGCCAGCACGCGCGTGATCTGACGCGCGCGATCGGCGCGGAAGTTGAAGTTGATGCAGACATCCTCGTCGCGAATCTGGCCGACGGGCTTGCCTGCTGCGTCAACCACGACAAACGGGATGAGGAACTCGTCGGTGATTCCGTTGTTGTAATTCTCCTTGATGCGGGCCACGGGGTTGGGATATGCGCCACCCTCGGCCTTGCCGTTGACCATCGCGTCGAATGCCTTCAGCTCGCGCTCCCAGCGCTTGTCGCGGTCCATGGCGTAGTAGCGGCCATTGATTGAGGCGATCTTGCCGACAGCATATTCGCGCATCTTCTGCTCGAGCTGCGCAATGAAGCCCGCGCCGGAGTTGGGCCCGGTGTCGCGGCCGTCCATGAATGCGTGCACGAAGACGCGCTCCAGGCCATATTCGCGCGCGATGCGCAGCAGGGCGTAGAGGTGATTCTGGTGCGAGTGAACGCCGCCGTCGGAGACCAGGCCGAAGAGATGCAGCTGCCGCCCGCCCTCCTGCGCCCGCCGCATGGCATTCACGATGGTTGGGTTCTTCTTGAACTCATCGGCTGCGATCAGGGCGTCGATGCGCGTGATGTCCATTTGCACAATGCGGCCCGCGCCGATATTCAAGTGGCCGACTTCGCTGTTGCCCATCTGTCCGTCGGGCAACCCAACGAAATGCTCCGACGCGCGGATCAGCGTGTTGGGATACTCGCGCAGCAGCTGGTCGTAGGTTGGCTTCTTGGCCAGCGCAATCGCATTGTTGGCGGTTTGGGGGCTGTAGCCCCATCCGTCGAGGATGGTCAGTACGAGAGGGCGCTTGGATGGCATATGAGAAACACCTCAGAATAAATCGAACTATTCGATATTCAGGATAACCTGCCGATGCTTCGCGCCGAGTGGCGCCCGTCACACGCACAGCGGTTGTCGCGGGTTACCCGGATTTTTGCGATGGATTGAGCAAACTCCAGCCATTTCGTATCAATCCAGCCAACCAAATGACTGTCATCCTGAGCGACCCGGAGCGAAGCGAAGGGGAGTCGAAGGACCCGCGGTTGTATTTTGGTACTTTGCTTTGGCTCATCAATTGGCGTAGATTCTCGCCATGCAAGAGAGGGTCTATTGCGCGTACATTGTTGCCAGCCGGAGCCATACGCTTTATATAGGGGTAACCGGCAATCTGCTGAAACGCGTCTTCGAACATAAGCAGAAGAAGTACGAAGGATTCTCAGCGACGTATAACTGCAATCGGCTTGTCTGGTTTGAGCGGTTCACTGGCCCAAATAGCGCGACAGCGCGCGAAAAGCAGCTGAAAGGTTGGATTCGCGCGAAGAAGATCGCGCTAATTGAAAAAGACAATCCAACTTGGAACGATCTGAGCGAGGGGTGGTGGGCGGTTGACCCCACTATTGACAAGTCTGGTGAGCCGCTTCAATCGAGTCGAAACGCGCAAAAGCAAAAGCAAGAACAGCCGCGGGTCCTTCGACTGCGTCCGCCGCGGCGGACTTCGCTCAGGATGACAGTCAATATATGAGGGGACAGCATTGCAGGTCGCAAAAAACGCGACCTGCTTCGCTCAGGATGACAGTCGGTGGTGGGTTCCGCTCTGGTGAGCTAGCCGTTGTAGTTGATCCCTTCGAGGCCGAGAAAGACTGCGCCGGAGCCGAGCTCTTCTTCGATGCGGAGCAACTGGTTGTACTTTGCGATGCGATCGGTACGGCTCACCGAGCCGGTCTTGATCTGGCCTACGCCGGTGGCAACCGCCAGGTCGGCGATGAACGTATCCTCGGTTTCACCGGAGCGGTGGGATATGACCGAGGTGTAGCCGTAACGGGCGCCCAATTCGATGGCTTCAAGGGTTTCAGTGACGGTGCCGATTTGGTTGACCTTGATGAGAATGGAGTTGCCCACGCCCTCGTCGATGCCGCGCTGCAGGCGCTTGACGTTGGTAACGAAGATGTCGTCACCGACCAACTGAATGCGGCCACCGAGCTTCTCGGTAAGCAGGCGCCATCCTTCCCAATCGTCCTCGGCGAGGCCGTCTTCGAGGGAAACGATGGGGTACTGGCGCGTCCAGTTATCGTAGAAGTGCACCATCTCCTCGCTGGAAAGCTCGCGCTTGTCGCTCTTCTTGAAGACGTACTTCTTCTTTTCCTTGTCGTAGAACTCACTCGACGCGGGATCGAGCGCTATGGCGATCTGCTCACCGGGCTTGTAACCGGCCGCCTCGATAGCTTCAAGGATCAGCTCGATGGCCTCGGCGTTGGACTTGAGCGAGGGAGCGAAACCGCCCTCGTCTCCGACAGCCGTGTTGTAGCCCTTTTTCTTGAGCACGCCCTTGAGGGTATGGAAGGTCTCCGCGGCCCAGCGCAGCGCATCGGAGAATCGCTCCGCGCCGACGGGCATGATCATGAATTCCTGAAAGTCGACGTTCGAGTCGGCGTGTGCTCCGCCGTTGAGCACGTTCAGCATGGGGGTGGGAAGGATGCAGGCATTGACGCCGCCAAGATAACGATAGAGAGGAATTTCAAGTGTCTGGGCCACGGCGCGGCTGGCGGCCATGGAGACGGCAAGAATCGCGTTTGCTCCAAGCTTTGCCTTGTTGGGCGTGCCGTCAAGCGCGCACATGGTTTGGTCGATGAGGCGCTGGTTGGCCGCATCCAGGCCCTCCAACTCAGGAGCGATCACGGTTTCGACATTTTCCACAGCTTGCAGCACGCCTTTGCCGAGGAAGTGGGTCTTGTCGCCGTCGCGCAGTTCCACGGCCTCATGCTCGCCGGTTGATGCGCCCGAGGGCACGATGGCGCGCCCCAGAGCGCCGCTTTCCAGGATCACATCTGCTTCGACGGTCGGATTGCCGCGCGAGTCCAGAACCTCGCGGGCGCGAATGGCAACGATTTCAGTCATATCAGTCCTCATAATTCGGTGCTGCAGGCGGTCATTCAGTTTGGGACGGCGATCCACGGCAAGAGTTTCTCCGGCGGCGCTTCGAATCGTTTCCAGAAGCTCATGCACGTTCAAAAATCTCTCTTCCGTCCAGGGTTCAAGAGGCGGTATCTTCCCTACGGATTCTAGCAAACCTGGCGGTGGATATCTGTGTGGCCGCGGTCACACCGCAGCCAAGTGGCTGCAATCATGTGCGATGCGTGAGGTGCGACACTGACCGGGTTGCCTTTGCTGATTCGTGCCGTCAAAGGAACCTGCTGCTGCGACATGCGAGAATGGCGATGCCGGACGGCTTTAGCCTTAGATTGGGTAATCTGGCGGGTGAATTCGCAAAAACGCTGTACGATGCTTTCCTTGCGAAACTCTTCGAGCTGGACGGTGTTTGAATTGTCACGGTAATTTGTGCCCGCGAAAAGGAGTCACTGAATGAATCGAACGATTCTGATTTGCGCGTTGTTTGCAGCCGCTGCAATGGGAGTGCGGGCGGCGGCCCAGTCCAGTCCTTATCAGGGAACGTCACGGCCGCCGGCGGACGACCAGATCACGACTAGTAGCGCGCCCGAAGCCAAGCCTCCAGCGGGGCGCCCGATGAATAGTCAGGCAACCGAGCCCGCCTCTGCGCCGGCTCCGGTCCAGCCGCAGGATGAAGCGCAGCCGGCCCCAGTCAATTCTTCCAATTCTCAAAGTCGGTTTGCGCCGCAAGCTGGTTCGGCGGAGACCGGGACCGACGACGGCATCGTGCACGTGGCTGAGTCGCCGCGCCCCATGCCTGCTCGCGCGTTTTCCGACGATCCGGATGGGGACATTGTGCATCCGCATGCGCGGCGGCCTGGAGAAATTCTGGAGGGAACGGCGATTCGGGTCAGGCTGCTACAGCGGCTTTCGACAACTTCAAGCGAAAAGGGCGAGCCCTTCCACACCATGGTGGCTTCCGACGTATTGCAGGACGGCCGCGTCGTGATTCCGGCGGACGCAGAGATCGATGGCCAGGTGACACGCGTGTCGAGCGGCCATGTGGGCGGCCACGGTTCCATGCTGCTGGCGCCGGAGACCGTCACCATGCCCGACGGCACGCGCTACCGGCTGCACGCCGAAGTTACCTCTACGCCTGGCTCCAAGACGCGTGTTGGCGACGAAGGCAACATCACGCCGGGCTCGCAATTGAAACGCGATGGCATCGAATACGGCGGCGCGGTGGGCGCGGGACTGGTGACCGGCGCTATTCTCGGCGGACCGGCGGGCGCTGCGGCCGGCAGTTTGATTGGAGCCGGCGTCATCACGGTTCACTTGCTGGTCAGCCATCCGCAGGCCACGCTCGAACAGGGCACGAACATGATGCTGACGCTCACCGAGCCGCTGGATCTGGTTCCGGCTGCCGCAAGCGGGAATTAGTGTCCTGAGTCTGAAGTTTATTCGAGAATTAAGCTGCCAAAACGCAGGTCCCCGCCACGGCGGGCGGGCTTTCGACTCTCCGCCGCGGCGGACTTCGCTCAGGATGACCGCTTTTTTGGGGCTTCGTGGATGCGGCATTTGTTGAACGAACC
>CAZSVJ010000031.1:0-19008 GCA_964610185.1 uncultured Occallatibacter sp.
CAGCAGCTCTGAAAGCGGTTCGGCCTGAAACTTTGCAACAAAGTATTTTTTGATTGGGCGATACCAGGGAACCGGCCTGAACATGGTCTGGCCATACTCCACATACAGATTGAGAATCTCCTCGACCGGCATTCCCCAGCAAAGACAGGTGGCAATGATTGCGCCGGTGCTGGTGCCCGCGAAAAAATCAAAGTGATCGGCGAGGACCAAATCGGCCTTGCCATACTCCTTCCGCAGCAGTTCCTGCATGCGGAGCAGAAGCTCCAGACTGAATACCCCCCGAATTCCGCCGCCGTCCAAGGAAAGAATGCGCTTCATAACATCACTTCCTCGGCATCTTCGTGTTTCTCACCAGGGATTTCCATTCCAGCAGTTCCACCAGCAACGCCCGTTCAATTCTAACCGCGACCTTCAGCACAGTCGGCCACGTTCGCAGATTCACAAGTTCCGCATCCCATTGCTCGAGCCAGTTCTGAAACTCGCGATAGCGCCGCTGCCGCCTTTCGCAATCGTGCACAATCAACAGCGCGCCCGCGATGGTCGCGAGCTGAAACAAGGCCGAGATTCCTACCGAGAGCCAATTCTTCGCATTCACCAGGCTCGGCTGCTCGAACAGCGTTCCAGTGAGGAACACCAACCCGGCAATGACAATTGCCAACCCGATGCAAACCAGGCTGAAGTTGCGATAATTCTTTCCCCGGCGCGCCGATCGCGCCGCGCTTCTCGAGAAGTATTCGATCTGATCTCGGACGCGCTCCTTGCCGTATCGTGCTCTGAATTCATCGAGCGAGACTGCGTTCGCTGAACTGTCCAATGCTTTGAGCAGATTCAGTGACCTCAAAGTGCCGGCCAGCTCCGGAATGATCTCCGCTCCAATCACTTCGTCCCGAACAGGCGCGGCCCACAGCGCCAGAACCGAGCGGCATACTTCGGCCGCGGTCCTGGTTCGCGCCCAGAGCATCTGCCGTCGATCGAGCTTGAGCGCAAATGGCAATGCGGCTGCGGTGATTCCGATTCCGGTTCCAATCGCCAGCCAAGTTTCCGGATGCGGCATCTTCAACGCGGCTCCGGTGAAAAATGCGGCGGCGGCCGTGTACGCAATCGGAATGGAAGACAGGCGCCGAACCTGAGGAGCAAACTTGCTTGCATTCTTATCCGCCTTCTTGAGCCAGGCCTCTGCCAACTCTGTTCGTGAATCTGAAGACAGTGTGACGCCGGCATCCGGCAATCCATTCAAGAATTCGAGCTCCGCGTCCTGCAACTTCTCAAGCTCCCGCAGAGCGGGCTCATTGAGCACCTGCATGGCGCCGGTTCGGCTATGAATCCAGATGACCGGCTTACCCACGGCTTGGGCAAACTCTTTGATCTCCTGGGTTCCACCCATGCCTCTCGATGGCTCGCCATCCCACAGCGCGATCATAAGCTGGCTCTGTTGAACGGTCTCGACGCCGCATTCGTAATACCCTTGGTCGCGGATCTCGCAATCCCCGGTTACATCCACCGAGACGGCCTTGCTCATAACCGCCTCCGCCCGCAGCCAGGTTGCAGCATCGAAGTCCTTGCGGAATTCCTCTTTTGGAAGCGGCAACAGAATGCGGAGTGGAATCTCCAGCTCAAGACAGCTCTCGGCAAAGAGCAGGTCTGCGCCCGCTGCCACTGACGAGGCTCCATAAACGATTGCCGGCGTCTTTGCCTTTTGCTCGCGAAGAAAGCCGCTAATCAGCGCGCGGCTTTTCACTTCGTCCGGAAGGCTCCTATGCCCCGTAAATCCGATCGCCAGCACCGATGGGAGCCGAATGGCCGACTTAATCTCGCTCTGTTTTGAAGGCATGGTATTTGGCGACACTTCCCATTTGCCGAGTGCGCTATTGCAGAATCTCCGTGAGCGGAAATTTGCTGATGTCCACGGTTACCTGCGATGTGAGTTGGTTGATGAGCCGAAAAACATCGCGGTTCCAGTATTGGTTATCCGTACCTTCCGCTGCTTTCTGGTCGACAATCCGATAATCCTTACCTCGGTAGTTCAACTCAATAACCGGTGTCGCTGCCTCGTCCTCTTTTGCGCCCATCAATCGCAATAATGGAAGCCGCTCGATAGCCGGAACTTCCTCCAGAAACGGCTTTGCCGGTCCCAGAGCCGCTACCTGCTCTGGAGTGAGGTAGGCGCTGGGAGGAATCAGAGGATTACCTTTCTCGATGGCTTCATAGGGGCCCTGTTCCTGAGCAGCGGCAGCCATCAACCCAATCAGGGAACGCATTACAAGATGAACTGACACCGATGACTTCTTCGAAGTTGGGTCGGAGCAGGCGTCTGGTTGAACCGTAGTCCCTTGACTCGCCGTTCCCTCAATGGTAAAACCAGCGGCAAGCTCGGTCAGAACCGCGTGCAGCGCGGGCCCCTCCTTGAGCCCCGCCATCTCCGGATCTTTGAGAATCTCGCCTTCAATTGTCTTTATATCCGGTCCGAGCTTTGTGCCATTGGCGGCAAGCGGATAGAGGCTGAAATTGGGACTGAATACCTTCTCCCCCAACACCCACTTCTTGGTCGTGGGATCAAGTTGCCATACAGCGTTCTTTTGTGCGGCAGATACGAAATCCGAGCCCTTCGGAGCGTTGCTCTGGTTGGAGTCGGCGATTCCAGAACTGTTATCGAGCGAATATGGCTGAAAAGTATTTTGACCGCGCAGCAGCAGGTAGCCGTGTCTCTGCAGCCAGTAAATGATCGCGTTGACACGGAGAAAAGTCGTGTAACTGGAGAGCTCGTCCGGGTCTCGCAGATAGTCTGCCGGGGGCGTGTTCCGAATTGTCTCGACCGCGCAGCCGCCCGCTCCGTTATACCTGGTGACCTCAAATCGATCTACCATCAGGCGGACAAGTTGATCGACTCTCCAGCCTTGCTCGTAAAGAAAGTAGAACGATTCGGCGGGTACTGGCTTGAGCAAAAGCTGCGCATTTGTTTCGTCGTTCACCGGAATGAATGTAAAGATTGGATCGTTCTCATAGATGGCGCTGGGAGTGCCGTTCCCAGCTGGCGAACCGGCAGCTACATTGGTGCTCTGCAGCGAATAGCCGGCATTGCCCGACAGGGAAACATTCATCTTATAGGCGCTCGTAATCTGCCCGATCTTGAAGAAATACGTGGGATCGCGATTCTCAAGCCGCGCCAAATTCAAGAGCATCTCTTGATTCGAGGTCTGCGCGTAGGCCTTTTCAAAGCCTGTGAAGTCGACCTTCAAGCGTTTCGTTGCGCAGCCGGTTACACCGAGCGCCAAAACCACGCAAAGAGACGCGAGCAGGATTTTTCCAACCCGCCTTTTCGCCAGAATCATGGGGCCAACTTGAAATCCTGGTTTCATATAGACCTCGCTGGGGGACAAATCACGGACGACTGGGAATGAAGCCGATAATACTTCGCCACCTATGAGAAAGCAAGAAGGTTATTCAAACACTCAGCGGCAGTGAGAAGGTCGCAGCTCTTCAACTGGAGAGTTCTCGACGACGGATTTTGTCATGCGGACGAGATTGCGACTGCCGGCTTCAAAAAGTTCGTGCAACGCAATCTGGTGATCACCGCCGCCGCCAAACCGTACACTATTAGAGCTAGTTGATTCGGCGGCGCATCCGTTCGAGCACCGCCATTGGAGGAATCAGATCATGTCTCTTCGCCGCTGGCTTTATTTCACGCTGGCATTCGCCATCCTTGCCCCGTTAGCCTTTCCGCAGCAGCTCCCGTACCTTGACACCAAGCTCTCACCAGCCGAGCGCGCACACGATTTGGTCGGCCGCATGACTCTCGATGAAAAAGCCAATCAGCTTGAGGACTGGGCCACATCCATTCCCCGCCTTGGCGTTCCCGACTACCAGACCTGGAACGAAGCCCTCCACGGCGTCGCCCGCGCCGGTTACTCCACGGTCTTTCCGCAGGCCATCGGCATGGCGGCAACTTGGGATCCAAGCATCGTTCACGCCATGGGCAACGTCATCTCCACTGAAGCGCGCGCCAAATATAACGATGCCCAGCGCCAGGGCAATCACCGTATCTTTTACGGGCTGACATTCTGGTCGCCTAACATTAACATCTTCCGCGATCCACGCTGGGGCCGCGGCCAGGAAACTTATGGCGAGGACCCGTTCCTCACCGCCAAGCTGGGCGTGGCCTTTGTCACCGGCGTGCAGGGCGGCGACCTGGATCACCTGCGCGCTGTAGCCACGAGCAAACATTTTGCCGTGCACAGCGGCCCTGAGCCCTTGCGCCACGGCTTCAACGTCGATCCAAGCCCGCGCGACCTAGAGGAAACTTACCTGCCCGCCTTCCGTGCCACTGTAACTGAAGGCCACGTGAAGTCTGTTATGTGCGCCTATAACTCCATCTACGAGTGGCCCGCCTGCACCAATAAGATGCTGCTCAAAGACCACCTCCGCGATGCCTGGGGTTTCCAGGGCTTTGTCGTCTCCGACTGCGGCGCCATTGTCGACGTGAACCAGGGACACAAGAAGACTCCCGACGTGATGCACTCCGCCGCACTTGCCCTGGAGGCCGGAACCGATCTCTCATGCAGCATTTGGGCTCCGGGCTTCAACACGCTCGCCGACGCGGTTCGCCAGAAGCTGGTCTCTGAAGACCTGGTTACGCAGGCCGCCGAGCGTCTCTACACCGCGCGCTTCCAGCTTGGCCTCTTCGATCCGCAAGGCTCCGCGCTCGATCGCATTCCCTTCGCCGCCAATGCTTCCAACGCCAACCGTCAGACCTCCCTCAGAGCCGCCGAAGAGAGCCTTGTACTACTGAAGAACTCCGGCGTTCTGCCTCTGAAAAGCGAACCGGGCCACATCGCCGTCATCGGTCCAACCGCGGAGCTGCTGCCGTCCATTCTGGGCAACTACGATGGCACGCCGCTTCATCCGGTCATGCCTCTGGACGGAATCATCCAGCAGTTCCGCACATCGCCCATTCTCTATGCGCAGGGCTCCACGCTTGCGGTTGGAGTAGGTGTTCCTGTTCCGCGCACCGCCTTTGGACTTAATCAGGGCCTCAAGACCGAGTTCTTCGCCACACCCGATTGGACGGGGCGTCCCGTTGCCACCTTGACTCAGCCCATCATTCAGGGCGATTGGGAGAACGATTTTCCGGTTCCCCAACTCGAGACTCATAACTACTCTGTTCGCTGGAGCGGCTCGCTCACCGTCCCCGCTCCCGGCCATTACGTCTTCTCCCTTGAACCCGCCGACGCGTTTCCCTACACGCCGGTTGAAGCCTATCGCTTCATTCTCGACGGCAAAGTTCTAGCCGAAGGCAGTTTGCGCGAGGGCAAAGATCCTTCCGCGATTGGAAAGTTACAAGCCGCGCCCGGCGCGTCGCCGACTGCGCCCCCGCGCCAAATCAATACCAAGGTTGCAATCATCCCTGTCGACTTCAGTGACACGAATCCTCATGACATTCGCGTGGAATACTCGCACTCAGGCGATCAATCGGGCGGCGGCGTGACCCTCAAGTGGGAAGCGCCCGCCCAGGCGCAGCTCGACGAAGCTGTAGCCCGCGTCAAGGAATCCGATGTTATTGTCGCCTTCGTCGGCCTCTCCCCGCAGCTTGAGGGTGAGGAGATGCCCATCAAGATCGACGGCTTCAACGGCGGCGACCGCACCAGCCTCGAACTGCCCGCTCCACAACAAAAGCTCCTTGAAGCTGTGGCCGCAACTGGCAAGCCGCTCATCGTCGTATTGCAAAGCGGCAGCGCCGTCGACCTGAAATGGGCCAACGAACACGCCGCTGCCATCCTCCAAGCCTGGTATCCGGGCGTTGCCGGCGGCGTAGCCATCGCGCACACACTCTCCGGTCTAAATAATCCCGCGGGGCGCCTGCCCATCACCTTTTACGCCGGCCTCGATGGCCTTCCGCCCTTCATCGATTACTCCATGAAAGCACGCACCTACCGTTACTTCACCGGCAAGCCCCTGTGGGGATTTGGGTATGGACTTAGTTACTCCACCTTCAAGTACGGCCCTGTGAAGTTATCGGCCGATAACATCAAGGCCGGCGATCCACTTACAGCAACGGTAACTGTAACTAACACAGGAACCGTAGCCGGCGACGAGGTCGTCGAGGCCTACCTCAAGACTCCGCAGTCCGAGGGTCCCATTCACTCTTTAGTTGGCTTCCAGCGCGTGAACATCTCCGAGGGACAGAGCCGCGACGTCGCCATCACCATCGATCCGCGCTCCCTTTCGAGTGTTGACGAGAAGGGCAACCGCTCCATCCTCGAAGGCAAATACCAGCTCACCCTCGGCGGCGCGCAGCCCCAGGACACTGACGCCAAATCCGAAGCTCCCTTCACAATCACCGGAACACAGCCACTCGCCAAGTAATTGCATATCCAGTGTGGGCAGATTCGTTCAGAGTCTGCCCGTTCCTGTCGAATTCGATAAACTCATAAGGATTGCAGAATCCTCGGAGCCCTCTTGCATACTGGAATCGAAGAACGCATCGTCCGCCCCGCGCGCAATATTTATGGAAGCCTTCGCCTGCCCGGCGACAAATCCATCAGCCACCGCTATGGGATGCTGGCCGCATTCGCCGAAGGCGTCTCCCGTTTCACAAATTTCTCCACTGGAGCCGACTGCGCATCGACCCTTTCCTGCATGGAAGCTCTCGGCGCCAAGGTCGAAAGACTGAATCAGGACTCCGTCGAAGTCACCGGTGTCGCCGGCCGCGTAACCCCCGCTAACCATCCGCTCGATTGCGGCAACTCCGGCTCAACCATGCGCATGATCTCCGGCCTATTGGCCCCGCAGCAGGGTTCCTTCACTCTCATCGGAGACGCATCGCTCTCCCGCCGCCCCATGGAGCGAATTCGCAAGCCTCTCGAAGCTATGGGCGCGCGCCTCACGCTCACCGACGGCCATGCGCCGTTGACAATCTACGGAGGCGAGCTCAAGCCAATCGACTACACCACTCCCGTTCCTAGCGCCCAAATAAAAACATGCGTCCTGCTCGCCGGTTTGCAGACCAATGGAGCAACGATCGTTCGAGAAGCTGTCCGCACCCGCGACCACAGCGAGCTGGCCCTGCGCGCCTTCGGAGCTACCCTCAACCGCACCATCGATTCTGTTTCCATCGCCGGTCCGCAAGCCCTCCACGCCATCGATTCCGCGGTACCCGGCGATATCTCCTCCGCAGCATTTTTCCTTTGCGCCGCGGCACTTTTCCCAGGCTCAGCTCTTCTGCTGGATTCGCTCGGGCTGAACCCCACCCGCGCCACGTTGCTTGACGTGCTCACCGCTCTGGGCGCGCACATCAGCGTGCTTAACCTTGAAGAGAAGAATGCCGAGTTGGTCGGGACTGTTCAGATTTCCGCCCCGCCTGAGGGGCTCGGGTCGACCGCCGTTAGCGGCGCTCTTGCCGCGCAGCTCATCGACGAGCTTCCCGTCCTTGCGGCTATCGCGCCCTACACTGGTGGCGGAATCCGCATCCGCGATGCCAAAGAGCTTCGCGTCAAAGAATCCGACCGCATCGATCTTATCGTGAAGAATCTTCGCGCCATGGGCGCCGAGGTCGCCGAATTCGAAGACGGCGTAGACGTTCCCGGAGGCCAGACTCTGCACGGCGCAACCATCGATTCGGGTGGCGACCATCGCATTGCCATGGCCTTCAGCGTCGCCGCCCTCCGCGCCGAAGGAGACACGCTCATTCAGGGCGCGGATTCCGCCGCCATCAGCTTCCCCGAGTTCTTCGACCTCCTCGACCTAGTCGCTGAACGATAGCCATGCGCAATTGCGGATTGAAGCAGCCTCGCGGTTGCGAGGTAAGGAAAATCAACCTATAATGTAAGGAGCAATATGCCCCCATCCGCTCACAAGCCGGTCACTACTGTCGAAGCCGCGGTTACCTCCAAAGGACAGGTGACGCTGCCGAGAGAACTGCGGAAACGTCTCGGAATTCAGAAAGGCAGCCGCATCCGGTTCAGCATCCCGGCCAAAGGCGCCGCCAGAGTCGAACCTGTGCTCTATGACCTCGAAGACCTTTGGAAAATGGCTGATCAGGCCGGCGGAACCGGCAAGACAATGACCTTCGCGGAAATGGATAGAACGAAATCCAAGAGGCAATGGTAGTGCTCGCCGCAGATACCAATGTTTGGGCCAGAGCCTATTTAAACGATGACGCCGCACAAGCGAGAAAAGCGCGCTCAGCTCTTGCGGAAGCGCGCTCTGCGGGCGGACTTTTCGTACCTCTCATCGTTCTTGCCGAACTCTCCTGGGTGCTTCGCGGCCGATGGGATCGAACAAGAATACTTGACACCATCGAAAGCCTTCTCCAGACGCGGGGCGTAACCATCGAATCGCCCTCCCTTGTCTGGAAAGCCTTGGAAGCATCGCGTAATAGCGCGGTCGGGTTAGCCGATCACCTGATTCGAGAGATTGCCTTCGAGTCCGGAGCCAACGAGATCATCACCTTTGACAAAGCCTTTGGCCGCCTGTCACGCGTTCGACACCTAAAGTGAGGCAAGTGTATTTTCCTTTCTCTCGAACTGGCTTCGTATATGAATATGCTTTTCGTTGTTACGCTCTACGGTATAAATCTCCACGAGAATTAGTAAAAGCCCGTTCAGCTTGTCGAGAAGCTGAACGGACCTTTTTCAACGCGTGCAATAAGCCAGCCTTATTGCGAAACAGGCGGAGTAGTTGTGGGCTCTGGTCCCGGCGGCGCAGCCACCAGCCCAGGCACTACAGGAGTCGTCTGAACGTTACCGCTGGTTGCCTCGCCCAGGTTGATGCCGTAGTGCTTCAACGTTGCAGCCAGCATTTGGTAGAGCCCGGCGCGATCCTTGGCATAGTTCGCCTGCGCCGCAATCAGGATATCCTCCGCTGTCGCCAGGCTGCGCTGTTGCGCCAGAACAAGCGCCGTAGTCGACGCGCCTAACTTCAGCTTTTTTTGTTCGTCCGCCAAGCTCTCGTTGTTGTAGTCCCTGGCCGCAATGTCGGCCAGCACCTGCGCCCGGTCGTTGGTCAGCGCGAACTGCTGGTTCACAACCTGCATCCGGATCTGCGTATAGAGCTGCTCAAGGCGCAACTCAGCCTGGCGATATTCCATGAGCGAACGCGATTGAACCGATTGCGCAAATTTGTTGCCGATGGGAATATTGACGTTGAATCCCACGCCTCGATCGGGAGCGGAATTGTTGAAGGCGTTCTGGAGCGCCGTTCCATAGCCGGTGGCAGGGGTCGTCGGGCAAATGTCGTTGGCATAAAACGCGCAATCGAGATTCGGGCTAATTGAGCCCGCAATGCCCGACCCGGTCAGGTACGCGAAGACATCCACTTGCGGCAGCAGGGCATTCCGCGCGCCCTTGAGCGTGATCTCGTCATTGCGGAGCGTCAGCACGGCCTGCTCCAACTCCGGCCTCTGCTGAAATGCCTCTTGTACCAGAGCCTCGATCGGCTGTTTCTCCTCGGGAATCTCCTCAACGCTCACGCGGTCGGTAGGAATGACTGCGGCCGCGGAGAGCGCCGGATCGTTGAGATTTCGCGCGATGGCCTGCTTGATGATCTGCTGCTGGTAATTCAGCGCCAACTGCGAGCTGATCAGCGACTGCTTGTCCAGCGCCACGGATTGATCGGCGTTCAGCACGTCGAGCGGCGCCATTGTGCCAATCTCCAACTGCTTGCGATTGTCGCTCGCCACCTTGGCGCTCTGCTCAACCGCACGCTGCTTGGCCTGCACATCCTCGTACGCCTGAACCAATCCCCAGTAGATGGTCTCCACTTGGTTCACCGTGTAAATGACCTGCTGGCGGAACGAAGAATCGACGATGCGCCGGTCGTTCGCCGCCTGGTAAATATAGCGCTTGTTCACCCAGATGCCGGCTCCGGCCAGCAGGTGCTGCGTGACCTGGGCTTTGAAGTTCGAACTCAATTCAGGGCTGTAGAGCGTGGTGCTGTTGGTATTTGTGGCGTCGACATTGTTGAAGGCGAACTGGAAAGCCGTGCCAGTTACAAATCCCTGGTTGTACGTGAAGTCGTAGGTATTGGTCCCGGTTCTGCCGCCCGCAAAGAAGCTGGTGGATGGATTGGTTGCGCGATCGATTTGGATAAGCGATGAAACCGAGGGCTCCAGAGCCTCTGTCGTCGGACCCGCGCCCTGAGTGGTCAGCGACAATCCGGCCGTGCCCGAACCCGCGCCGCCGGACCCCACCGTCGTTCCGCCGGGGCCCCCGCCCGTGGTCAATGTCGAAGCCGAACCACCCAGCGTGCCCGTAATCAGGCCGGAGGGCGCTCCCAGCGGAGCCGCTCCAGTCCGCGTGCGCAGAATGTCTGTATCCGCAATGTCCAGATCGTAGCGCGCAATGGCCAGATCGTAGTTGTTTTCAAGCGCAATTGCGATTGCGTCGGAAAGGCTCAAGTAGATTTTGCCGTCTTTCACCAAATCGGTAAGCCGCACCGAGTTCGCAAAACTGGCCTTGGGAATGGTGGTTGGCTTGAACAGGTTGATAGGGTTGCCCCAAAGGCGCGCGGCCGGCTTTGAAAAATCGCGTTGCGATGGGCGCAAGTCCAATGGCTCCGTCAACAGTGGCGCAGGCGCCGCGGGCAAAACGGATGCCGCATTGTCCGTGGCGCCCGGAGCCGTCTGTTGAGCAAAACCAGTCGGCGACCCAGCCGCCAATGTCAGTATCGCCGCCGCTATTGCGCGCAGTCTTTTACCCGTCTGCCCACGCCCTGCCTGAAAACCAATGTTGCGCACCTTGCCATCCTGCCGATCAAACACACTTCTACCGTTCAAATGCATGATTCCTCTCCACGATTAGCTGGGGCATGTGGGTGCCACTCCTTAAGACGCCTGGCAAACCCCTCCGGACGCAGTTTTATGACTCGTCTTAGCCGTCTATGCTGCCTGCTTCGGACATTGCCGCCTCGCCCATCACAAGCGGAGCGCCCAATCCGTTCTCCGAAGTCGGCGCTTCGCGTATCCCGGGATTCCGGGCTCCCCAGGGGCCTAAGTTTGTTCACATCTATAAACCCAAGTGTATCAACCTGCGCTGCTCGCTTCCGCCGTCGTCCGGTCGGGTAACCTGTTCTATAGACGAACGACCGTGACCGATCTTGTCCAACCCGCTCCTGATTTACAAACCTGGAAGCTGACGCTGGCCTACGATGGCACGGATTTCAGCGGCTGGCAGGTGCAGCCCGGCGAGCCTACGATCCAGGGCGAATTGCAGCAAGCCATTGGCCGCGTCACCGGCGAATCGCCCCTCCCGCAAGGCTCTGGACGCACCGATGCCGGCGTCCACGCGCTGGGTCAAGTGGCAAGCTTTGACCTACAGGCCCGCATACCGCCCGACAATCTGCGGCTCGCCCTTAATCGAACCTTGCCCCAATCCATTCGAATTCTTCAGGCGGAAACCGTGCCTGCCACATTTCACGCTCGCCACTCGGCTGTGGCCAAAACTTACGAGTACCGCGTCTTTCGCGGGCACATTTGCCCACCCTTTCTCGCCCGCTATGTTCACGCATGTCCCTGGCCAATGGACTTGGAGGCCCTGCAAATGTCAGCCCAACTCTTTGTGGGCGAGCACGACTTCATGAGCTTTGCCGCCACCGACCCCGACTTGAATAGCCGAATCCAATGTCCCAACCAGGAACTCAACTCAGACGCAACTGCGCCAGCGCCGGCGAGACGCGGTGCAGTCCGAACCATCTTTTCCTCCGATTGGGAAGAGCGCCCCAGTGAGGCCGGCGATCTGCTCATCTACCGCGTCCGAGGCAGCGGCTTCCTGCACCACATGGTGCGCAACCTGGTGGGAACCATGCTCGATGTGGGCCGTGGTCACCGGCCGCTCGCGGAGATTCCCGCAATCATCGCCGCCCGCTCCCGCGCCGCCGCCGGCCCTACGGCCCCGCCGCAAGGTCTGTTCCTGCATTCCGTCGAGTATCGACAGCAATAAGCCACCGGACCTAGCAGTCCGTGGCACATGCGGGTTTTGAAAGGGCACGACTTCAGCCGTGCCGCAAATGCAACAAAATAAACGTCGGGCTTCAGCCCCTGAGGTACTCTTCCTTTAGCCCGACCCATAGTCGAACTTAATAGAGTCTTTCTTTTATCATATTTTTAGACTATATTTAGTTCAGTCATCGATTCTCCCGGAGGTCCTCATGCGCTATTCCACCCAGATCAAGCCGATCAGTTACGTAAAAGCCCACGCGGCCGAACTGCTTGACCGCATCGCCGAGGAGCGGGAGCCAATCATCATCACCCAGAATGGCGAGGCGCGCGCTGTGCTGCTCGATGTGGTCAGCTACGAGGAAATGATGGATGAAACTCAGGCTTTGCTCAAGATTCTGGCGATGGCGGAAGAGGAAATTGAGGCTGGAGAAACAGTGCCCATCGAGGAGATTATGAAAGAATTTGGTGTGAAGGAAACACAGAGCTGATGTCTTTCTCGGTTCATTTCACCATAAGATCGCGCACGGACTTGCGCAACATTCACGCCTACATCTCGAAGAACGACTCTGTAGAAAATGCAGACTACGTTGCCAAAGAAATCGTACGCACAGCCCTGACGTTGAGGGAGTTTCCTCAGCGCGGCACGCATCCTCCCGAACTGCTCGCTAACCAAAACAAAAGGTACCGCCAGATTTTCTTCAAGCCATATCGGATTGTGTACCGCATTCGCGCAAATGTTGTATACATTGCCGTGATCGCCGACGGCAGGCGTGATATGAAGTCGCTGCTGATGCGCCGCATTGCTAAACGCTAAGACAACACCCGCAACGCTGTTATCCGGTCCGTGCTTCTCACTCTTCTTGCTCTTCCCTGCTACCCTGAAACCATTCGCATGAGCACGTTTCCCCGCAGCTCGGCCTTCTCAAGCGTAACGGCACTTGCCGCGCAGAGGCCAGTGCACGCCGCCTTTGCATGGCTGCACGGGAACCCCGGCAAGATCATGGACTGGCAAGCGCAGCTTGTGGGTATTCCCGCGCCCCCATTCGGTGAAAAGGCTCGCTCGGAATGGCTGACGGCCCGCTTTCTAGAAGGCGGACTCAGCGAAGTGCATAGCGACGCCGCGGGAAACGTTTTTGGATCCCTGCCGGCGGCAAACTTGCCCCCCGAAAGCACCGGTCCCGTGGTCATGCTTTCGGCACACCTCGATACCGTATTCCCCGCGGAAACACCGCTGCACCCCGCCGTCGACGGCGATCGCCTGCAAGCTCCAGGCGCTTGCGACAATGGCGCGGGCGTCGCCGGGATGCTGGCCATTGCCCATGCTCTGCTTCAATCCAAAGCCGAACTGCCTGCCCCGCTGATCTTCATGGGAAACGTAGGCGAGGAGGGTGAGGGCGACCTGCGCGGCGTGCGTCATCTCTATCGACACGATGCATTGGCCGGACGCATCGCCGCGCACATCGTTCTCGATGGCGCAGGCGCCGATTCGGCTGTTACCCAGGCCCTTGGCAGCCGCCGTTATCAGGTCACGATCAGCGGTCCCGGCGGGCACAGTTTTACCGATGCCGGCACGCCCAATCCCATTGCCGCGCTGGCTTCCGCATTGGCCACGCTGGCGGAAACCGCGCTGCCCGAAGAACCGCGCACGACTCTCAATTTAGGCACCATCCACGGCGGCACCAGCGTCAACTCCATTCCTGAGAGCGCGCAGGCCTCCGTCGATTTACGCTCCGCTGACCCTGACCAGCTTCTGCGCCTTGAGGTTGCGTTGCATCGCGCCGTCGAGGATGCCATCGAGCGCACCAATGCTGCAGCAAAATCGCGCGCCAAGGGGGTTCTCTCCTTCTCCATAGCCAAGATTGGCGACCGTCCCGCCGCGCAACTGCCCGCCGATTCCCCGCTGCTCGAAGCTTTGCGCGCCGTCGACCGTCATCTGGGCCTGCGCACCAACCTTCGCCTCGGCTCGACCGACGCCAATATTCCACTTTCGCTCGGCGTTCCGGCGCTGTCCATGGGCGCCGGCGGCGACGGTGGAGGCGCGCACACCCAAGCCGAGTGGTATTCCGCCAAGGATCGCGAAGTGGGCCTAAGGCGCGTCCTGCTGCTGACCCTGACCATGATCGAATGGGCCGCGCAATCCTAGAACAGAAATACAAGTTCAACCAGGAAAAGCGTCGTATAGGAGTTTCACCGGCTTCCCCTCCATCCGAGAGAATCACAACCGCCCTATGGAGCGTGAGCGATAGGGAATTGCACATCCTTCAAATCGACAGTGGAGGCCCTACAAACACCATGCCATATTGCTCTAGCAGCTCCTTTGTCAACGGCACTGGTGCGCCCTCCACCGAAACCTTCCTGAAGAAGGCCTCGATTTTCTCGGCCGGCGTGAACGCGACCAGCGTTCTCCCCGGATTTTCGCTAATGAAGGAAAACACATGCGGGAGCCCACGGGGCGCCAATACTGAATCACCTGCTGACATTGTGGTCCGCTTCGCCTTTCCCGGTTCACCGATCTCGAAGACGAACTCTCCCTCCATTACATAGAACCACTCATCCTGGCTAGGATGCATGTGCCGCGGTGGGCCGCCCTTCTTCACAAAGTGCTGTTCGATAACGAACAAGCCGCCAAGAGTCTGCTCCGCGCCGACCTTGATCGTCAGGCGTGAAAAGCCCATAAGGCGCTTCACCCCCTCAAAGTCCTCGCCCGCCGGGACCATCTGTACTTGTCCTGCTTCCGTTCCCATTGCCACCCCCTGTCCCAGTACCGGAATTGCCACTGCTTTTGTTGCCAACGAGAGAAATGTCCTGCGCTCCATGATCCACCTCGGTTAAAGATCGAAATCGGAGTCAATGACCTTGAGCTATATTGCCTTGCCCTAGCGTTTCAGAGCAACCCACTTCAGCCAACGCCGGAAGCTCCGAACCACGATTCGCCGTTTTCCGTAGCTTGATTGCTATCCGCCGTCGAGTCTTCCCATCGAAAATCGTTGCCGGATAGTCCGACGGCCCGCCGCGACTCTTCGCGCAAATCTTCGCCTATTACCAGTGCGACGGTACTTCCTTCTGGCCTGTTCTCCTGTAGCCGCCCTTACACGACGCGGCGAACCCCGATTGCATCGAAAACTCCATCAGGCGTCCTTTCGCGCGCAGCGCATAAAACCACCCAGCCGGACGGATTTGCCCTTTACTGGCTATACTGGTAGTTGGTGCATTCAACAAACCAGCCTGTGGGCTGCCTAACCGACGAGGTCATTGAACTCATGAAATCGCTTTTTGAACGGCTGCGCTCGCGCCGTCTCGCTTCAACCTTTGTCCTGCTCGCGACTCTGTCGGCGGCCATTGTGGCCGGCTCGTTTTTCGCGCACGGGGTCCGCGGACAAGAAAAGCAAAACAACAGCGCCGACGCCACTCCCCTCACCATTGTCAATTCCACCATTCCGCCCAATGAGTTTGTGAAGATCGCCAAACAGGTTGGGCCCGCGGTGGTCAACATCAACACCAGGACCCTGCCCAAGCAATCCGCGAATAAGGGCCGCCGCATTCCTCACGGCCGCGTGCAACCCATGCCGCAGAATCCCGGCGACGACGATGACGATCAGCAGCAAGGCCAGGGCAACTTCCAGGACTTTTTCAACCGCTTTTTCGGCGGCCAGATGCCCGACCAGGAAGGCGGCGACGACAGCCGGGTCAGCGAATCGCTCGGCTCCGGGTTCATCGTCGATCCCAAGGGCTACATCATCACCAACAATCACGTCATTGAGAAGGCCGACCAGATCTTCGTCAAGCTCTCGACCGACCCCGACAATCAGGATGAGGGCCGGCCCGCACGCGTGATTGGCGTCGACAAGGCCACCGACCTGGCCGTCATCAAGATCGACACCAGCACCCCACTGCCGACCGTAAAAATGGGCAACTCCGACACCGCCCAAGTTGGCGACTGGGTCGAAGCCATCGGCAGTCCCTTCGCGCTTGCGCAGACCGTTACAGCCGGCATCATCTCCGCCAAGAATCGCACCATCGAGCCCGGCGCGAGCGGCCAGTTTCAGCACTTCATTCAGACCGACGCAGCCATCAACCCCGGCAACTCCGGCGGGCCATTGCTCAACATGAATGGCGAGGTCGTCGGCGTAAACACCGCCATCTTTACGCAGTCGAACGGCTACCAGGGCATCGGTTTCGCCATGCCGTCGAACACCGTTGTGTCAATCTACAACGACCTCATCGGCCCCAGCCACAAAGTAACGCGCGGCTCCATCGGAATCGAGTTCCGCGAAGGGTTGCCGGGCGCGGTCAATCGCGTCTACGGCTTCAAGAACGGCGTACTCGTGCAACGCGTAACAACCGGCGGTCCCGCCGACAAGGCCGGCCTCAAAGTCGGCGACATCATTACCACCATCGATGGCCGCGCCATCAAGGACGGCGACGATCTGGTGAATGAAATCGCCAGCCGCCGCCCCGGCTCGACCATCCGCCTGGGCTTCCTGCGCGACGGCAAGCAGTCCGATACCTCGGTCACCATCGGCGACCGCGACAAGGTATTCGCCGAGGCGGGCATTCAGCAATCTGACAACAACCCTGACGAGAAGGGCGACGCCGGCGAGGCCAAGCTCGGGATTGTGGTCCGCGACGCCACACCGTCCACCGCATCCAAGCTGCACGTTCAGGGCGTGATCGTCCAGTCGGTCCGGGCCGGCTCGTTCGCAGACCTTCAGGGTCTTGAACCAGGATTGCTTATCGTTCGCATCAACAAGCAGCCCACCGCCACCAAAGATCAGTTCGATGCAGTGGTGAACAAGCTCAAAACCGGCGATGACGTGGTCTTTGAGGTCATCGATCCGAAACACCCCGACAGCGGCCTCAACTTCCTGGGCGGCACGCTTGAATAGCACTGAAAAGGCGCCGGTTCGGGTTCCCCGGTCCGGCGCCTTTTCCCTTTGCAGGATCGATACCCCAGAACCACTCGATTTGATTGCCACATTGTGGGACTTTGCGATAGAATTTATTTAAACCCAGCTTGCAGTTTGTTTTGAAAAGCCCTCGGTTTGTTTTGACGAGCCTGCGGTTTGTTTTGAAGAGGTAGACCAGCGTGTTCTTTTTCCGTTCAAGCGCAGCGCTCATTTTTTCCGCCGCGCTCATCGCAACACCGGCTCTGGCATCGCGTGTCCACCGTGCTCCCACCAGCGGCCGCGCGCACATCACCCACAAAGCGGCAGCCAAGTCCCACCGGCTCCATGGCCAACAATCCATCGAACCGGGTCGCGTGATGGAAATACAGCAAGCCCTAGTCCGTCAGCATTACTTGGCCATCGAACCCAACGGCAAGTGGGACGCTACAACCGAAGCCGCCATGCAGAAATATCAAGCCGACAATGGCTGGCAGACCAAGCTGATGCCAGACTCCCGCGCCATCGTGAAGCTGGGGCTCGGACCCGACTACTCCAACGCCATCAACGCCAAAAACTCTTCATTTGTCGCACCCACTTCCGCCGCTCCCATTCCTCCAGTTCAAAGCGCCGGCTTTGTTGAAGCTTCCGGGGTAAGCCACTAGGGCCAAGCTAGAGTTCCTATGTCCCGCTTTGAAAGGGCGCGGCCGTCAGCCGCAGCGGATGCCGCTAGCAGTGGCAAAGAGAGCGGGCATTAGCTCCTGAAGATACATCTTTCTCAATTCTGCTCTAGTAATACGGCGCCATGAGCGCTGTCCGTTCCGCGTATCGGGCGTACCGGGCCCAGTGGTACTAGGGCCTCTGCGTTAGATCGTGTCTTTGGAGAAAATGAAAATGCCCTCGACCGCATTGAACGGTGTGACGATCGCACAGTATCGATGCTTTTATGCCGAGGAGATCCGTACCGTCGCCAATATCGATTCCCCAGCTTTGGTGGATGCATTCGCCTCTGTCCCACGAGAACTGTTCCTCGGGCCCCCGCCCTGGTCATTCCACTCCGGCCAATCGCTGCTGCAGCCCGTTTACCGCACGACTACGGATGTGCGCGATCTCTACCACGATGTGTTTGTCGCGATCAAAGCCTCTCAGTTCTTGAACAACGGCCAGCCCAGCCTCATCGCGCGCCTCATCGAGGCTCTGAACCTTTCAGCAGGCAAGAGGGTTCTTCACATTGGGTGCGGAACCGGCTACTATACGGCAATTATGGCCGAAGTAGTCGGGCCGAATGGTTCAGTCACTGCTGTGGAAGTAGATCCCGACCTTGCCTCAGAGGCGACCGCGAATCTCATTGGATACAAACAAGTGGTCGTCGTCAACCGGGATGGAGCCGCGGTTGACCCAAACCATTACGATGCCATCCTGGTCAACGCCGGAGTGACACATCCGCATCCTTCTTGGCTTGAATCCCTCACGGAAGCCGGTGTCCTGGTATTGCCTTTAGGCGTGGGCAAGACTCCAAGCTCGAAAGATCACTTGGTGCTTAAGATCACCCGACAACGCGATCAGTACTCTGCCGGTCTCCTGCTTCTTATGACGATCTATTCAAGCACGAGTCAACGCGATCCCGCCATTCATTTCTTGTTGAATGAGAGCCTTGAATCGCGCGCCATCGTCGCCCTCAGGTCAATCCGAACCCAGGAGCATCCTCGGATCGAGACTTGCATAGTCCATACGCCGGGCTTTTGCCTCAGCGCAGATGCCGTCAAACGGTCAGAGTGAGTTTTCGTCGTGTCGATGCCGCAGAGACGATGTGGGATGAATGAGTTCATCGATCCGTCCCAACTACCGCATCCTTGATCGAGCCTGGCCGAACGGGAAGCTTCACCCGCAGGTATTCGTTCCGAGACCCGCAGCTTGCTCGGTATCGAGCCCGCTGCGCTCATCTCAGATTTATTTGCATTTTCAGAGATCGGTAGAGTTCCGATCCGTGGGGATCGGAACTCTATTCATCCGGGAAAGGGCTGATTCGCAGATACTACGTCGTGTTTGAGGCCGGTACTCCGCAAACCAACGACTTGGCGTCTAGTGCGAATCCCCGTCATGATCCACATCGCCTGCTGGAGAAGCCGCATGGGCCGCCGAGCTGAGGTTAACGGTGTCTGGCTGCAGAGTTGCAGCCTGTGGCTGTGAAGAGGC